>JAQSYB010000283.1 GCA_029256365.1 Clostridia bacterium | reverse complement strand
TCAACGTTGATTTCCGGAGTATCATTTATATCTTCGAATTCCTTTATGGCACCCTTCTTACAGGAAGTATAGCAAGGATTGCATGGAATTCTTTGGAAGCATTCTATTATTGCAACAGGTCCTTTGGCCAATCTTTCCTTAGAGGGAATGGCTGCCTGAAGATCCTGTTCTGTAGCAACACCTGTTTTCTCTAACATATTCTTACCCCCTTACACTGTGACTTTAGCTAGACCACTGAGGATTTTTTCTCCAACATGGCCAGATCTTAATGAACTAAGCTGCTCCAAGCAGTCTTTTCTTTTGTCTTCAAGGTCTTCAGATGTATGACCCAAAGCTTTGGCGGCACTAAGTCCAGCCAGTCTGCCTTCAACCATAGCGCTGCTGGCCTCTTCAACTCCAGCTACGTCTCCTGCAACATAAACACCTTTTATACTTGTCTCAAGGTTTTCATTCCTTACAGGAACATGCCCACCTAGCTCGGGGACAAATTTCATTTCGCAGCCTTGCTGCCACAAAAGTTCAGTCAGTGGTGAGAGTCCTACTGAAATGCATAATACATCGGTCTCAATATCAAACTCTGATCCAGGTATTTGCTGCCATTTTTCATCCAGCTTGCACAGTGTCACCTTTTCAATCTGGTTTGTACCATGAGCATATTTGACAGAATGAGAGGTATAGATTGGAATACCCATTCTTCTTATTTTTGAAGCATGTACAAGATATCCGCCAATTTTGGGGGATGCATCTACAATTGCCTTTACATTTATTCCTGCCTGCATAAGCTGATAGCTAACGATAAGTCCAATGTTTCCTGCACCTATCATTACAACACTCTTACCTGGTGCAATGCCATGCACATTCATAAGAGTCTGAACGGCGCCAGCACCATATATGCCTGGAAGGTCGTTGTTTGGGAATGTAAGGAACTTCTCAGAAGCTCCAGTTGCTACAATTACTGATTGAGGCTTTATTTTGATATACTTATCGTTTTGTTCTACAGCAAATACACCATCTTCGTACATACTGATTACTGTAGCATCATTCATTATTTCTATATTATCTTGATATTTTTCTAATTCTTTTATAAGGATGCCCGCAATATCAACACCTCTAATAGAAGCATATTGTTTTTGCGAGCCAAAAAACATATGAGTTTGCTTAACCAATTGACCACCTAGGGCATCATCTCGATTTATTAAAGTAACTTTGGCGCCAAGAGAAGCTGCGCTAATTGCGGCAGATAATCCAGCTGGGCCGCCTCCGATAATAGCTAATTCAGTTGTTCTCATCTTAAATCACCCTTCCCAACTTGCGTTTCTACTATCATGTTTTCTTGAAGCTTTTCGGTACATACTCTTACATTTGGTTGACCATTTACAACCATAAGACAAGAAGAGCAGTTGCCGATGGCACAGTAGAAACCTCGGGGCCTTTGTTTGTTGTGGCTGTGTCCTAGAACCATAATCCCTGCCGCATGCAGTGCAGCTGCAATGGGTTCTCCCTCATATCCTTCATAGGTCTTTCCATCAAACATGAAATTGACCTTTTTGCCTTTATCGAAGGATAGTATCGGATGTTCCTCAATACGCATTTGTTTCCCTCCCATAAAATAAATTATTTTTTAATTGAATTGTATGTTGTATACATAAATAAAAGATATGACTTGAGGCTTTTTAAAAAGCTTCGGATTTTATCAATATAAAATAAGAACAGCAATAAAATATTCCTAATATATTGAGTTTTCATAAAAAAGCTTCAATAGATATATATTCGTAGGAATATAGTAAAATCCTTCAAAATTCATCAAATATTTGTTGCATAATATGGGTATAAATGACAGGTGTTTTCAGTGCTATAAATGATAGATTTTTCATTAATTTATACGATAGCTTATCAAATAAAATACCTGTTAGGATAATTTATGATAGTTAAAAGCTAGAAGACCAGGGAAAGTTTGTATAAAAATTAACTATTTAAAATATTCGATATATTCAAAAAAAGAGAGGTATTTATTTGTACCTAGCGAATAAATTATCTTAAGTGCATGCTAATTAAAAATAATTCATAAATTTTTGAAAAAATATTCACATTTGATTGCATTTATATAAATACACCTGTTATAATACTATAAATGTTACCATAAGACATCAAAACGTTGTATTAATATACATTAATACATTGCACATTCAACATGAGATAAAGAGATTGGAATACTATTAAATTTAAGGAGGGTAGGGCAGCGTAGTGAAGGCAAGTACAAAGAATAAAGAATGAAGAATAAGGAGGTAAAGTGAATGATTGGAGATAAAGTACAGATTTTCATTGCCATGACTTTTTATATGGCAGTTGTTGTTGGCATCGGTTTGTATTATTCAAAACGTGCCAATGAAAGCAGTGATAACTATCTTATAGGAGGTAGATCCCTAGGTCCGTGGGTTGTTGCAATGGGAGCTGAAGCTTCTGATATGAGCGGATGGCTGCTGATGGGTCTTCCTGGAGTAGCATATTTCTTTGGTTTTAGTGATGCCGCATGGACGGCAATAGGACTTGGTATAGGCACTTATTTAAATTGGTTATTTGTAGCTAAAAGACTTCGCACTTATTCCCATGTTGCAGGGGATGCAATAACAATTCCAGATTTTATCAGCAATAGATTTAAAGAAGATAAAAAAATTATCATGACCATAGCAGCACTTTTCATTTTGGTATTCTTTAGTATTTATGCGGCAAGCTGTTTTGTTACAGTAGGTAAGCTATTTAGCACATTGTTTGGCGTAAAATATGTGTATATGATGATTGCCGGAGCATTATTCGTTGTGTTTTATACCTTTATAGGCGGTTTCTTAGCGGAAAGTGCATCAGACTTTATGCAAGG
>JAQSYB010000282.1 GCA_029256365.1 Clostridia bacterium | reverse complement strand
GTTACACTTTGATCTTCTAGAGATTCAAAGTCAAATGTAATGCAGAAAGGAGTACCGATTTCATCTTGTCTTCTGTAACGTTTGCCTATGCTGCCTGTTTCATCATACTCACAGTTGTAGCTTTTTAGAAGATTTTCATATAGCTTGAAGGCTTCATCTCCAAGCTTCTTTGACAATGGCAATATACCAATTTTAATTGGCGCCAAAGCTGGATGCAGACGAAGTACTGTTCTAACATCGCCTTCTGCAACCTCTTCTTCATCATATGCATCACATAGGAATGCAAGAGTAACTCTGTCACAGCCTAGAGAAGGCTCTACACAGTAAGGAACATACTTTTCATTGGTAATGGGATCAAAGTATGATAAATCATCTCTTGAATGCTCCATATGCTGCTTGAGGTCGAAGTCAGTTCTTGATGCAATACCCCAGAGCTCACCCCATCCAAATGGGAACTTAAACTCGATATCAGTGGTAGCATTGCTATAGTGAGACAATTCTTCCTTGGCATGATCTCGCATTTTTATACTGTCTTCATTTAAACCCAGGGACAACAGCCAATTTTTACAGAAGCTCTTCCAATAATCAAACCACTCAAGGTCCTTGCCTGGCTGACAGAAGAATTCTAGTTCCATTTGTTCGAATTCTCTAGTTCTAAATATGAAATTGCCTGGTGTGATTTCATTTCTAAAGGACTTACCTATTTGAGCAATACCAAAAGGCATTTTCTTTCTTGTTGATCTTTGAACATTCTTAAAGTTTACAAAAATACCTTGCGCTGTTTCTGGTCGCAAATAAATCTCAGCTTTGGAATCTTCAGTAACACCTTGGAAGGTCTTAAACATCAGATTGAACTTTCTAATATCAGTAAAGTTCTGCTTTTCACAGCTAGGGCAAGGGATTTGATTTGTCTTCATATAATCAAGAAGCTGCTCGTTGCTCCAGCCCTCAACTAAGATATGCTTGTCATGAGCCTCATTCCAATCTTCGATTAGCTTATCAGCTCTATGTCTTGTCTTGCATTCCTTGCAATCGATTAGAGGGTCGCTGAAACCGCCTACGTGGCCTGATGCAACCCAAACCTGAGGGTTCATCAGTATTGCGCAGTCAACACCTACATTGTAGGGATTCTCTTGTACAAACTTTTTCCACCATGCTTTTTTTACATTGTTCTTCAGCTCTACGCCTAAAGGACCGAAGTCCCAAGAGTTTGCAAGACCTCCGTATATTTCAGAGCCTGGGAATACAAAGCCTCTGGTTTTGCTAAGTGCAACAATCTTATCCATAGTTCTTTCTACTGTCATAAAAAATCCTCCTATACACACTGTAAAGCTGTTATGCTTCTGCTCTGGCTGCAGAGCTGACGAAGAGCATATCACATAAGATGAGCCCTAGTGTGTTTTCATTTATTTGTTGTTATATTAAAATTTAAATTAAATTTTAAATTCTACTCTAAGGACCTTGCCTAGGATTCTAATTTCTTTTTTGTCAGCTGCAAAGGTATCATAATCAGCATTTTCGGCTATCAGTGCGACTACGGTATCTGATACAGCCTTATATCTTCTAATGTAGGTATTGTTCTTATATGTAAATAGTATGATGTCCTTATCACGAATGGAATCTGTCAGAAATACCAGGGCTAGATCACTTTTCATGATTCTCGCACCCTGCATGCTGTTGTCCGACACCATATAGTAAATAAACTCTTCCCCTGCAACATTGTTTCCTTTGCCTTGAAATACCGGTTCGAACTTATGATCAATAATGTCTCCATCAAAAGGGACACTTTTTCCTGCAGTTACTTTACTTAAAACAGGAATTTTTTTAACTGCTTTGCTGAGGGCATCGGATATTGTGTTGGGGCTGCTTTGCTTATTATCTGCAAGCTTTGTGTTTGGTACTCTAGTGCTGTGAATAGGAGCTGCTTCCTTTGCTTCGGCCTTCTCATCAAAATAATCAGAGAAGTATGAGGGCTCTATTGCATCGATGGTTACTCCTAGACCTTTGGTAATTAAGTTGGTTAATTGGGTGGTGGGCACTTTTTTACCGTCTTCTATATCCAGCAGAGCCGATTCGGATATTCCGCACTTCTTGGCCAGCTGCTTTGCAGATATGTTTTGCTTCATACGTATTTTCTTAATATTCGTACCAATTATACTCATGACGTCCTCCAAAGCTACTGTAGTAATGAAAATATTATAACAAATATGGTAATTAAAATACATATAAATAATCGCATTATTATAGTTTTTGTTTGGGAAGTTGTATAATATAGATAATTGTTGTATAAAAGAATAGGTTAACAAAATAAAGGGGGTAGTATTATGGAAAATAGTCAGTATAAAGATTTTTTAATAAGCGCGGATAAGAACTTGATTAAAATAGATGATGTTGCAGCTCTTTTGGGAAAAAGCTATTGGGCATCAAGAAGGAGCAGAGAAAAAATAATCAATACAATTGAACATTCACTTTGCTTTGGGGTGTATACTCAGAACAAGCAGATTGCCTTTGCCAGGATTATTTCTGACTTTACGACCTTTGCATATCTCTGTGATGTCATTGTGGATGAGGAATACAGGGGCCATGGGATAGGCAAGGCGCTGGTTGCATATATCCTTGCATATCCTGAGCTAAAGGAAGTCAGCACCATCAATCTTAAAACCAGTGACGCCCATAAGCTATATGAGAAGTATGGATTTAAAAGCATCGATGACCCTGAAAAATATATGACTAGAAAAAAGAAGAAAGCAAAGCAATAAAGTATTTATAGAACAATATTGTGGTATTGAAATATTATCCAAAAAAGGATAGCATAAGTAATGTGCGGTGAATTGCATAAGGGGGTTTTGAAATGCTGACAGGTAAAAAAGTAAGGCTTCGCGAGTTTCGCAAGGAGGATGTA
>JAQSYB010000016.1 GCA_029256365.1 Clostridia bacterium | reverse complement strand
ATAGGAATCGAAAAATCTTTGACAGATGTGAAGGAATATTTAGAGCAAAATAATCAAAAGGCAGTCCTGCTAGACGGCTCTAAGAAAAGCAGCAATAGAGCCTTGAAAAAGTATGATGTGATTGTGACATCGGGAATGGATTCTAACTTCTTGGGTATGCATGATACAGTGACGAAAACTCAAGTTGTGAACGCAGATGGCAAAACACCCGAAGAGGTATTGAATGAAATAAAAAGCAGACTAGAATAATTTATGCCCCCGTATTTCGGGGGCATAAATTATTTTTGGCTTCAAATAAAAAATCCAGTCAGTTGTAGAAACATCATAAGATTTTTACTTATGGACAAACAGATTAAATAACGACTTGATTTTATCACAATGATATTTGTGGTATAATGGAAGAGGTCATTCGACAAATATTGATAAGCATAATGTAATATAGATAGAGTAAAAACTTTTGATATTTTAGAATTTAGTGGAATATGAATGACAAGAAATATGGAGAGCTGTTTTGGTAATAGGGGTTATTAGGAGGTTGTCATATTGGAGGAAGTGGAAGTAAAAAGAGAAAATAAATTGAATTTAACAGATAGCAATGATATACAGAAGGTTACAATGAAATTGGCAATGCCGGCCATTATGGAAATGACGATGCAAACCCTATTGGGCTTTGCAGATATGGCTATGGTCGGTAGTCTTGGAGCAGTTGCTATAGCTGCAGTAGGCTTGGGGGACATGCCAATTATGACACTTATGGCGATTTTTGCAGCCTTGGGCACCGGAACAACAGCTTTGGTAGCCAGGTATATAGGAGCAAAGGAGCCTGAAAAGGCAACGGAAACAGCAAGACAGTCTTTAATCGTTGGGTTATTGTCAGGGGCATTGGTAAGTATTCTGGTAGTCTTTTTTGCATCTTATATCATAGATTTTATGGGGGCTGAATCGGAGACAGCACCCTATGCGATAAAATACATAACTTATACAGGGGCTACCATGGGTTTTCTTGTGGTAAACGTAATTATGGGCGGAGTACTTAGAGGCTGTGGAGATACCAAAACACCCATGTATGCCAATGGCTTGGCCAATATTTTGAATATAATCGGGAACTTTTTATTAATATATAGCAGTGCTGCTTATGTAATTCATATCCCTTTTACAGACTTATCGACGACCTTATTTTTGCCTGGGGCAGGTATGGGTGTAGGGGGAGCGGCATTGTCCACAGCTCTATCTAGAGTAATTTCAAGTCTGATCATTATGTATGTATTATTTTCAGGCAAAGCTCCAATAAAATTTAGCATTAGAGATAAGTACAAAATAAATATGAGCATCATCAAGAAAATACTAAACATAGGCACACCAGCGGCCTTTGAACAGCTTTCTATGAGGGTTGGGCAGATGCTATATGGTAGAAAGGTTGCCATGTTGGGTACCGTGGTATATGCTTCTCACAGAATTGCACTTACTGCAGAATCCATATCCTTTATGCCTGGATTTGGCTTTGCCCTGGCTGCTACTACTTTGGTAGGACAGTACCTGGGCGCAAAAAAGCCAGATATGTCCGAAAAAAGCGGTTATGAAGCAAATAAGCTTGCATTCCTATTTATGACAGCCTTAGGGGTAGTCCTTTTCTTCTTCCCGGAACTGTTTATCAGAGTATTTACAAGAGACCCTGAAATTGTGGCAAATGCTTCCCTTTGTCTGAAGTTGGTTGCCATTGCACAACCCTTTTTAGCAGCAGTTATGGTGTTTTCCGGTGCATTGAGAGGGGCGGGAGATACACGTTATGTAATGATAAATACCCTGATAGGAGTTTGGGGAATAAGACTTTTAGGAACTTATATCTTGATAGATTTTTTCCATTTTGGACTGCTAGGAGCGTGGATTGGAATGGTAGCAGATCTGTTTGTGAGGGGCACCTTGAATTTCTTGCGTTTTAGAGGCGGAAAATGGAAATATATTAGGATATAGAAAAGAAGAAAGCATGTGCTTTCTTCTTTTCTATAGGAAACATGTTTTTGCCATAGTAAATTCAGTTATGAAATGTGAATTTGCTATATTGTTGATATATTGTATTGTCAGAAATGGCATAATAAAGCTATAATTACAGATAGATAAAATAAGAGGTGTATGTAGAAATTTCTACAGCTAAGCTGTAGGGGGATTTGTGGAGGTATTATGCAGATATTTATTAAGAATTTAAAGATTTCAATGCTTATCGTTTTGGGAGGAATCATTCTTCCAGCACTCCTCTCTATCATTTTCTCGGGCTTTCAATTTAACATCATTTCCATAGTAAGCTTTGAGTTTTTTGTGGGAATAATAATGGCTGTAATAGGCGGGATTTTGATTGTCTATGATTTTTCCCAGCACAGAAAGAAGGTACTTCGCACACCAATCGACTTGGAGGTATCTGTGGATGAGACTTGGGGAAAAATAGACTGGCCTCATGTATTGTTTTTTTCTGGAGTAACAATCGTGCTTATTGCAATCGCTTTAGGAGAAATATAATAGAGGTGTAAGAATGAGAAGTTTTATCGGTATTAATTTTAGCAAAGCAGTAAAAGAAGATATTATTACAATACAGGAACAGGTCAGGAGCAATGCTTCAAAGGGTAGATTTAAGCATGTGGATAACTTCCATATCACCCTTAAGTTTTTGGGAGAGATAGAGCAACAGCAATCAGAGGAAATAGCAAAGAAGCTTGAAGTGCTTGCAGCGCAATACAGCAGCTTTGAGCTTAGTCTTAAGGAAATAGGGCAATTTAAGGGGCGGGATAAGATAAGAACCCTTTATATTGGGCTAGGTGGAAATATTGAAGCATTAAAGCGATTGAATCAGGCTACTGAAGGAGCGATGGAGGCTTTGGGCTTTAAAAAAGAAACAAGACCCTATACACCTCATATCACAATATCTCAAGATTTAACTTTAAATATACCCTTTGAGAAGCTTGAGAAACAAATTGATATGGAAAGTACAGGTATTATATATGTAAATAAGATTGAGCTTATAAAAAGTGAGCAAATAAAAAACAAAAGAATATATACGCCAATTTGCGGCTATGAACTAAATTCACAATAAGCCGCTTTGAATAAAAAATATTACAAATTCACAGACAAAGGGACGAAGAAATGATAAAGAGAGAAAATGATTCAATGATGAGGTATAGAATATGAAGAATTTATTAAAGGGACGTATTCTATTGCTTATGGTATTTTTATTGGGTTCAGCTGTTTTATTTTCATCTTACACAAATGTTGGATATTTGAATAAAATCAACACATTGCAAAGTGAGTTAAAAGACAAGACTGAACAGAATATATTACTGGATAATAAGCTGTTTGAGACAGAAAGATTGCTGCAAAGTGAAATTACTTTGTTAAAAAATGAACTGAAGACGGCGAGTAAGACACTTGAGAGCATGCCAAAACTGGAAGAGTTTGAAATAGAGCAGCTAAAAAAAGCAGGGCTTAAAGATCCAGTGAGAGATATAAAGCTCGACTTAATGACCCGTAAGGATCTCATACCTTATAAAGGGGTATTGGGCGGTACAATGGGTTTCTTTTCAGAAGAACATATTTATATTATCTCATCCAAATGGGCAGCAGCTTATTTCGAGGATGGACATATAAGTGGCATCATGATTCTGAAATATAGCGTGCAAAAGGATGCCAAAATACGCTGGTCCGTGATTGACAGCTTTTTGTATTAATTTATCGTAATTGAATTGCATGAATCTTGTGAGGCATAATATAATGGCTTGCAAGATTTTTTATTTTGTACAATACGACATGGTGTTTACTTAATAAGCTAAAGTTTGATACAATATTTGTGTAACAATTAAAAAATATTAAGGAGTGAACTTTTGATGGGACATTTGATAATCGACGGGGAGCATTTGAGCATAAAGGACTTGGTTGATGTAGCCAGAAATAACTTTAGTGTTCAGCTTTCCGAAAATGCAATACAAAAGGTAAACAAATCCAGAGCATATGTAGAACAGCTTGTAGATAGCGAAGCAGTAGTATATGGGATTACAACAGGTTTTGGAAAGTTCAGCGATACGTATATATCAAAGGAAGATACAAAGGAGCTTCAAAGGAATCTTATAGTAAGTCATGCTTGTGCCATGGGGGACCCATTGTCAGAGGAAGTGGCAAGAGCTATGATGCTTTTAAGAGCCAATGCGCTATCAAAGGGTTTCTCTGGAATAAGATATGAAACCTTAAATACATTAGTAGAAATGCTTAACAAAGGGGTACACCCTATTATACCGGAAAAAGGCTCATTGGGAGCAAGTGGAGATTTGGCGCCTCTTTCCCATTTGGTACTAGTTATGATGGGAGAAGGAGAGGCTATCTATAAAGGTGAAAAAATGTCAGGCGGAGAAGCCATGAATAAGGCAGGCATCCCTTTTGTGGAGCTTACCTCCAAGGAAGGCTTGGCACTTATAAATGGTACCCAAGCAATGACTGCAATTGGTGCTTTGGCAGTCTATGATGCAGAAAATCTACTTAAAAATGCAGAGATCATTTCTGCTATGACAGTAGAAGCCTTAAAGGGCATTACCGATGCATACGATGAGAAGGTGCATCTGGCAAGAGGTCAGCAAGGACAAATCGTTGAAGCAAAAAATATGCTGAGACTCCTTGAGGGCAGCAATCTTACAACTAAGCAGGGCGAAATTAGAGTACAGGATGCATATACATTAAGATGCATACCTCAAATACATGGCGCAAGCAGAGATGCAATCAACTATGTTAAGAATATCGTTACAATAGAGATCAATGCAGCTACTGACAATCCTTTGATATTTGCTGATTATAACCAGGTTATATCAGGAGGCAACTTCCATGGTCAGCCAATGGCATTGCCAATGGACTTCTTGGGTATCGCGGTTGCAGAGCTTGCAAATGTATCTGAAAGACGTCTGGAGAGACTGGTAAATCCACAGCTAAATGATTTGCCTGCTTTCCTTACAAGGAAGGGCGGACTCAATTCTGGTTTTATGATAACACAGTATGCAGCTGCATCAATGGTATCTGAAAATAAAGTATTGGCACATCCTGCTAGTGTAGACTCTATACCATCCTCGGCAAACCAAGAGGATCATGTAAGTATGGGTACTACAGCAGCTAGAAAAGCTAGATTAATATTGGATAATGCACAAAAAGTACTAGGAATAGAGGCTTTTGGAGCATATCAAGCAATCTCATTTAGAGAAGATGCAAAGCTAGGGAAGGGCACAAGAGAGGCTTTTGCGGTAATAGCAAAGCAGGTAGAACCAGTTGAGAATGACAGAATCATGTATACAGACATGAATAAGTTTGATGCAATGGTTAAGTCAGGGGTTCTAGTAAAAGCAGTAGAGCAAGCCATCGGAGAGCTATAGAATTTAAAAAGGCGGTAGAATAAGATGTTTGCAGATTTGATAATCATAAATGCTTCAAATATTGCTACCTGCGCAGACAATCAGCAGGGAGCAGGTATTATAGAGAATGGCTATGTGGCGGTTAAGGACGGTAGGATTTTGGAAGCTGCAGCAGGCAGTCCATCACAGAATATCATAAACAGCGATACAGAAGTTATAGATGCCATGGGCAAAACAGTGACACCGGGATTGGTTGATGCACATACGCATTTGGTACATGGAGGCTCTCGTGAAAAAGAGCTTCCACTTAAGCTTAAAGGAGTCCCCTATTTGGAAATATTAAAAATGGGAGGCGGAATATTAAGCTCAGTAAAAAATACCAGAGATGCATCCAAGGAACAGTTAAAAGCAAAAGCCTTAAAAAGTCTGAATCAAATGCTTGTTTATGGTACGACTACTGTAGAAGCAAAGAGCGGCTACGGCCTTGATTTTGATACTGAAGTAAAATGTCTGGAAGCAGCAAAGGAGCTAAATGGCGAGCATGCTGTAGATATTATATCTACATATATGGGAGCCCATGCCATACCTCAAGAGTTTAAGGGTGATACCCAAGGGTATATGGATTTTATGTTTGAAAAGGTAATGCCATATGTGGCGGATAACAAGCTGGCAGAGTTTTTAGATGTATTCTGCGAGGATGGAGTCTTTTCACCTGAAGAATCAAGAACAATCATGCAAAAGGCAAAAGCCCTAGGTTTTAAGCTAAAAATACATGCGGATGAAATAGTGCCTTTGCAAGGTGCAGAGCTAGCCTCGGAGATGGGTGCAGTATCAGCGGACCATTTGCTGGCAGCATCAGATAAGGGTATAGAGGCTATGGCTAAGGCCAAGGTCACTGCTGTTACGTTACCGGGAACTTCCTTTTATTTAATGCTCGGTAAGTATGCGCAGGCAAGAAAGATGATAGATGCAGGGGTAAGGGTTGCCATCGCGACAGACTACAATCCAGGTACCAGTCCTACAGAAAGTCTACAGACCATTATGTCCTTTGCATGCTTTGGTATGAAGCTTACACCAGAGGAAATCATAAAGGGAATGACATTAAATGCTGCATATGCTCTGGATAGACAGCAGGAAGTGGGAAGCATTGAAAAGGGTAAGAAAGCGGACTTGGTAATATTTGATGCGCCAAATGTAGATTATATTGTATACCACTATGGCATCAATCATGTAGATACGGTTATTAAGAACGGCAAAATAGTTGTGAAAAATAGACAAATCGTGTAGGAGGAATTGCAATGAGCTTATTAGTAGATATGACGATAAAGCAATACAGTGATGTATTGGCAAGTAATGAACCAGCACCTGGGGGCGGCAGCACAGCAGCTCTATCAGGACTGATGGGGACAGCATTAACCATGATGGTAGTAAATCTCTCAGTAGGCAAGAAGTCTTACGAAGCCTTAGATGAGTCCATCAAACAAAAGTTCATGGAGGACTTTAAAAAGGTTGAAGGAATAAAGAAGGAACTGACTATGCTTGTAGATGAGGACACAGCGGCCTTTAATAAGTTTATGGAAGCGATGAAGCTGCCAAAGGATAGTGAAGAGCAGAAGAAAATAAGGGAAGAAAAAATGCAGCAGGCAAGCATATACGCATTAGAAATCCCTCTAAAGACTGCTGAAAAGTGCTTGGAGATATTGCAAAACCAAGAAACCATTGCAGCCTATGGCAATAAGAATGCTGTTTCTGATGTAGGGGTAGGCGCACTAATGGCTTTGGCAGGACTTGAGGGTGCGGTTTTAAATGTTAAAATCAATCTTCCTGGAATTGCAGATGAAGCCATAAAAAATGAAGCCTCTACAAAATATGCAAAGCTATTAGAAGAAGGAACGAGACTCCAAAAGGAAATCATGCAAATTGTGAATAAAAGGATAGGATAATATGATTACAAAAGAAGATATTGAAAGAATAAATATGCTCTCAAAAAAAGCTAGAGAGCAAGAATTAAGCGATGAAGAAAAAGTGGAGCAGCAAGCACTAAGAAGAAAGTACATTGAATACATTAAATCTCAGGTTAAGGTTCAGCTGGATAGCATTGAATATGTAGAAGACAAACATGATTGCAATAGCGGCTGCAGCTGTGGCCATGATCATAAACATGGACATGATCATCATCACCACCACCATCATAAACATGGCAAAAACTAACAAGTTTCTCCAAAATAATACATACAAATTAAATAATAAGTGATACAATATATTTAATTATATTATTAGGGGGATGGTTTATATGGAAGAAATGCAATTGGTTGTATTTAAGCTGGAAAATGAAGAATATGGAATAAACATTATGCAGGTACAGGAGATCAGTCCCTATCAGAAGCTTACTAAGGTTCCAAATTCACCAGCCTTTGTTGATGGCATTGTAAATCTCAGGGGAGATGTGATACCTGTTGTCAGCTTGAAAAAAAAGTTTAACCTTGTAGAAAGTGAAGTTACTGAACTGACAAGACTTATTGTCATCAATAATGGCAATAGAAGAACTGGTTTTATAGTAGACGATGCATCAGAGGTTATTACGATTTCAGATAAGGATGTAGAAGAAGCACCACCAATGATTGTTGGTTCAGATAGAAAATATATACAGGGTGTAGGCAAACTGAACAATAGAATTCTAATTATACTGGATTTACATAAGCTTCTTACTGAGGAAGAACAAAATCAATTGGTAGACATTCAATAACAGGGTATGATATGCCCTGTTTTTTTTATAAAAATATATAAAACGACAAATTATTTAAAATTGCTGCGAAATTACACCAAAAAAACAATTTATTATACGAATACATATGAAATATAGTATAATAGCAGTATGATAATGATAATAGCCACAATCCTGCAGTGAATTGCAGGATTAATACGATTTGTTCAAGGGGTTGTTGAAAATAGACAGGCTAAATGAAATTATTAAAAATACTGTTGATGTCATAGAAAAAAGTAAAAATGAGATATTTGATATTGCTGAAGGCGCCAGAAGAGAGTGTAAGTTTATTGAGGACGAGCTGAATCTTGTACGCAATCAGACCCTTGATATTATCAGACAAGTTGATGAGCTGAAGATGTATGAAATGGAAAGCCGAAATCGATTGATGATAGTGAGCAAGAATATCAAACAATTTACTGAAGAGGATATTAGAAAAGCCTATGAACGCGCCAAGGATCTGCAGGTTCAGTTTGTAATTAAACAAGCGGAGGAGCAGCAGCTTATTCAGAAAAGAAGTGAATTGGAAAGAAGACTGAAGCATTCTAGAGAAACCACTTCAAAGGCTGAATCCCTTGTATCTAAGGTAGGGGTAGTGATGGGCTATTTGGGCGGCGGACTCTTAGAGCTTAGTGAACAGCTAGATGATATCCGAGAAAAGCAGTCCTTAGGCATTAAAATCATTAAAGCCCAAGAAGAAGAACGAAAAAGAGTTGCACGAGAGATACATGATGGTCCAGCGCAGCTTATGGCAAATTTGGTGATAAAAACTGAATTGTGTGAAAAGCTTGTAGATAAGAATCCTACACAAGTTAAAATGGAGTTGAACAACTTGAAAGAGCTTGCTCGGGTAAGTCTTAAGGATGTTCGTAAGATCATTTATGATTTAAGACCTATGAGCTTGGATGATTTGGGGCTGATACCTACTGTACAACGGTTTATAGCAAATTATAATGAGGATACAAAGCAAAATGTAGAACTGCTTGTCTTTGGAGAGGTGGTAGCTTTGGCCCCTATCGTGGAATTGGCAGTTTTTAGAATTATTCAAGAAGCATTGAATAATATCAGAAAGCATGCTTATGCTAAATACATACATGTAAAGCTGGAATTTGTAGAAGATAGTATCAAACTGATCATTAGAGATGACGGCAAGGGATTTGATAAGGAAATTGTCAAAACACAGGACTTAGACAGTGGATATGGACTTTTGAGCATGAAGGAAAGAGTAGACTTGTTGAATGGTAAGCTGGAGATATCTTCTGCGCCTGGAAAAGGAACAAAGATTTACGCAATTATTCCTTTACAAATAAACGAGGGGTGATAATTTGAATACCATACAAATCTTAATTGCAGATGACCATTCTATTGTACGAGAAGGGCTGAAGCAGCTGCTTGACTTGGAAGAGGATTTTAAAGTAATTGGTCAAGCTTCCAATGGTGTAGAAACGATTGAAAAGGTGAAGCTGCTTAATCCAGACGTACTATTACTTGACATAAATATGCCAGTAATGAATGGAATAAATGCCCTGAAAAAAATAAAAGAAGAAGGGCTAAATACAAATGTAGTGATATTGACACTCCACGAAGATCGGGAATATTTGCTTGAAACGATGCAGATAGGTGCTACGGGATACATATTAAAGGACTCTGATTCAGCAACCTTGTATAAGGCGATTCGAGACGCATACAACGGTGAATCCTATATACAGCCTAAGCTCGCAGCTGAGCTTGTTAAGGAATTCAACAAACCAAAAGGTATCAAGCTAAAACCTGAAAATGAACTTACGCAGAGGGAGCATGAAGTGTTAACACTGATTGCAGAAGGTCATAACAATAGAGAAATAGCAGAAGAACTCTTTATTAGTGAGAAAACAGTAAAAAACCATATTTCTAATATTTTTAGAAAGTTAAATGTAAGTGACAGAACCCAAGCGGCTATATATGCCTTTAAAAACAATATAAAAAGATAAGACAGCCTTGGGCTGTCTTTTGTTATGTAAAGCATTTTTATAAAATAATTTATCTGCTGGCTCAGCACTATATAATCTTGTAAAATGGCAGTATTATGATAAACTATACATAAATCACATGAATTCGTTCCTGTGAGCCATACAAGCATATTTTATCGATCTACATTGTTTGAGAGGAGTGAATGGCGTGGACAAACAAAAATTACTTGCATTACTCCAAAAGCCGGAAGGCACAAAATTGGATTTTAAGGAACAAATGATACTTCGTACAGATGGCGAAAAAAAGGAATTGGCTAAGGATGTATGTGCTATAGCAAACTCAAAGGGTGGCAGAGGCTATATTATATATGGTATACAGGACAATACAAAGAGTATAAAAGGAATTGAAGAAGTAAAATACAGAGAAGAGCAGATTCAGCAGATCATAAGCCAGCGCTGCGATCCGCCAGTGCAGCTTTCCTTTGAAATCGTATTTTTAGACAACAAGCCATTGGGTGTCTTAACTGTTTATAAAAGCAATCAAAAGCCTCATCAGATTAGGCAAACTGGAACCTTTTTTATTAGAAGAGGTTCTACAACTGATATTGCCCGCAGAGAAGAGATAGCCAGCATGCTGCAGGAAACAGGATTGTTGGGTTATGAAAGAACGGTGCTTAGCAATGTAGATATAAAGGTCCTAGAAGAAGAGGCATTGAAAAAATACATTAGTAAAATGGGCTTGAGAAGTGAAGAGGATGATTATTATACAATATTAGAGGGAATGGGGATACTTGGAACAGAAGATGACTCCAGCAGGCTACATCCAACCATCGGTGGAATGCTGCTTTTTTGCCCTAACCCCCAAGCGTTTCTTCCCTACACAGGCATTCGAGTGGTATGCAACTATAAAAAAAGAGAAATCAAATTGTTTATAGGCTCTATACCAAAAATGCTGGAGGAAATAGAAACGTATTTTAATACCTTTGTTAAAAATTCAGAATATCCAATAGCTGCGCTTATGAATGCAGTAAGCAATGCTGTGATCCATAGAGATTATTATGAGATTAATAGAGAAACAGTGATTACCATAGAGCGCAATAAAATTACAATAAGCAATCCTGGGGCAGCCTGTGGTATGGAAGAGAATCAAAGCAGTATTGAGGAGTATTACCCATGCAGACGAAACCAATGGCTGTATCAAAGACTTTTGACCTTAGATGACAAAAGATTTCTAAAAAAGGGCTTAGGTGTAAGCGAGATACAGACTGCATTTAAGTCAATTGGTGAGGCAGAATTTATAAGCAGTGATAAAAGAAATCTATTTAAAGTGGTACTTCCGGGCTTTGAATGATAGAAAGTGTGTGGCAGGTGCAAGATGAAAAAGAATAATATAATCACCTTTGAAAGAGGGGCTGATTTTTATTTCAATCTGGGTTATAGAAAAATCCAGAAGGGAAATTTAAAATCAGCCATAAGATATATAGAAAAAGCAGTTAGACTCAAGCCCAATGACGGCTTTATTCAGTTTAATTATGCAGGCCTTTTGGCAGAGTTGGGAGACATAGATAAGTCTACGGAGGTCTTGCTGCATATTGTGAATGTAATAGATCCGAATTATGATGAATGCTATTTTGGGCTAGGCTGCAACTATCTTCAAATGCAGAAGATAAAAAAATCCGTAGAATATTTCAGTAAATATCTGGAGAAGGATCCGGAAGGAGAATTCTCAGAGGAAGCGGAAGATTTATTGGAAATGCTGACGATGATAAAGGATGCCAATAACAATCTAGATGATGAGGAATTGGAGAAAATATATCAAGTTGAGGAAGAGGCAATCAAACATTTGGAGCTGCGAGAATATCAGGCAGCCGCGGAGATGTTTGAAATCGTTGTAAAGCTTTTGCCCAATGCGATACCGGCAAAAAATAATCTATCTTTGTCCTATTACTATTTAGGAGAAACGCAAAAGGCAATCGAACTGGCACGAGAGGTGCTTAATTATGAACCCTTTAATATACATTCAAATTGTAATATTGCTATTTTCTACAATAAATTGAATTTAAGCAATTGGGTAGAAAAGCAGATAATAAGCATTAAGAAGTTAAACACAGAAAATCCTGAGTATCTGTATAAAATTGCGGATACATTGGGTTCTTTGCACAAACATAATGAAGCCTATAAGGTATACAAAAAACTGTTGGCAATTGAAACAGATAATACACTATACTTCCATTATGCTGCTATCGCAGCGTATAATTCTGGAAAATACCAGGAAAGCATCAAGTATTGGAGGAAATTGCTTGAGCTAGATAAGCAAAATTTTATTTCTGAATTCTATATCAATCTGGCTCAAAATGCAATGAGCAGTGAAGTATCAGAAGAAATTCAAAGTCTACCTTATGTTTATCAGCTTCCAAAGAAAGAGATTAACAAGAGGCTTTCTCGTACCCAAGCATTTATAGAAGGCAGTCGTGAAAATGCTCAAAAGATTATTGGGGAAAGAAAGGGAGAGGATTCCATTTATTTCAGCATCTGCTTTGATAAGCTGATCATAAGGAATCTGGTTTTTGAGAAAATAAAGAAAGAGCTTTTGGTAGAATCCCAAAACATATTAAGAAGATTACTTCTATTAACAGAGCTTGAGGATGAAATTAAAATTGAAGCGGTTTTTCTGCTGGATATCATTGGAGCCAACCAACCCTACACAGTTAATTTTGGTGGAGAGACAATGGATATAACAGCAGATCCAATAAGCATTGATATATATTCAGTAAACAGCGAATGGGAAGGTATCATTAAGAAAGCCCAAACAACCATGAAGGGGCAATACAAGGGTGCTTATAAAAGATCTGTTGAAAATATATGGATGAGCTTTATCAAGTATTCTTATCCCAATATACCAAAAACAGATGGGATTGACAGCTGGGCAGCAGCTTTGGAATATGTGTACTGCAAGCTGAATCACCTTAAGACTACCCAAGAGGAGATTGCAGTAAAATACCAGGTAACCACAAGCAGCATTCGAGACAAGTATAAAAGGATTTTAAACAGTGTAATAAATAGAGCGGATTATAAAGAGAAGAAGTAAAGTTATTGACCTTACAAAGGCTGTTGATAAAGAGTGCAAAAAATAAAAGCATTGTATTCAGTGCAAAAATATACAGCTTGGTTGTACTTGGCTGCTTGTGAGACTAAAAAGTCCTACCTGATTCAATGAGGCATCCATGCCTCTGAATCAGCGTCTGACATCGTGTCAGACTTACGAACTTTGTAGTCTCTCTTCGCAGAGTACAATCAAGCTGTATATAAATGCACCTTAATACAACACTTTTATTTTTTGCAAGTTTATCATCAATCTGGGTGAAGTTTTTGACTTTAGTTCTTCTCTTTGTT
>JAQSYB010000281.1 GCA_029256365.1 Clostridia bacterium | reverse complement strand
GCTGATGAAGAATATGTTGTAACACTAAAGTTTGAGAAAAAATTAAATGGTACCTACACCATTGAGATAACAGGCATAGAAGACATGGCAGCCCAACCCAATGTGATTGCTCCAAAGATTTTAGCCTTTGAGATGAAGGATGTAATGGGAGTCGATTTAAAAGCTATTACAGCGACAACAGTCGAAGGTGAAGACAGCAAGCCAGACTATATCTATATATCCTTCCCAGAGGAAATGATGACAGAAGGACAGTATGGCGTTCTAAATAAGGAAAACTATTTATTGAGTGATGATGTTGGAGATACCTTTGAACGATTGGAAAAAGAGGATACCGTAAGTCTGATGGCTGGAGGCAATGCAGTTAAGATTACCCTTGATGACAATTCAATCTTTGATGTAGATGATTCAGATTTCAGAATCTCTATTGGAAGTGTTGCAGATAAAGCAGGTAATAGGAGTCAATTATTTGCTGCTACCATCAATCCGGAACCAGATGCACCAGTAGAAGCTACTCATTTCGTTGCGATAAGTACAAGCGTAGTAGAGGTAACATTTGATGGAATAATCAGGACGGCACCAACCAGTGGTTTCCGTATTTCTAAAAATGGAGGAACCAAAGCTTCCCCGGCATCAGTAAAATTGAGGTATGAGGATACAAATGAAGATGGAAGCAATGAAACCATTGCAGCATTAACCCTAAGATCAACTCAACAGTTATCCAATTCTGACGCAGAAGGTATTTTAGAAGTCAGTATTATGGAAAATAATATAAAATCAGAGACATCGCTATATTGTGAGGAAAGTCTAGACAATGAAGTTTCTGATGGCATTGCTCCAGCGATTACTAAAATCTATCAGTCAGGCTTCGGTGAAATTACCATTGACTTTGATGAGGATATTGAAGCTACAAATGCTGGGCTGGCATCAACAGATTTGGTGCTAAGAGACAAAAACAGCAAAATACTATTGGCAGGTGTGGATTATAATGTCGTCATAGATTCCTCATCCCTAGCGATTATATTGATAGGTAGTTATGAAGACTACACTGGACGTATTACAGTAGATACAAAGGACAAAGTTACTTACATCTATGATGAGGATGGAGAAAATGCAAGGCTTAAGCCTTATGGCACGCCAAAGGCACTGATCTTAGCAGAATAATCAAATAAAAACTTTCGAGGCATTTTGTAGCAAAGTACTATAAAGTGTCTCGTATTTTTTTGTGTATTAAAACCTGTCCATTGTTGACAGAACAATACCTCTATGATAATCTATGACTATAAATACGATAATGGTCATACTGAATGGAGGAAATTATGGCAACTGCATTTCGTGAAAATGAAAAAGAACAAATCAAAGCAAATCTAAAAAATGCCGCACAGCAATGCCTTGGAAAATTTGGCGTAAGAAAAACCACAGTTGACCAGCTTGTTCAGATGGCTGGCATATCAAAGGGAGCCTTTTATATTTTTTATCCCTCAAAAGAAATACTGTTCTTTACCGTATTAGAGGAATTTCAAGGCACTCTAATTGAAGATTTATTCACTGAGATTGGCAATAGTGGCAGCTTAAGCATACAGGAGTTTTCAGAGTTGATTTATGGGCTATATAAAAAGGTTGGACAATCTTTTATGATGAGTATCATACAAAACCAAGAATTCGAGTATTTAATCAGAAAAATACCAGAAGAGTACTTATATCATCACAAATCCTTTGATGATATGCTTGCAAAAAGATTGTTGTCTCATTTGAAACTTAAGAGGAATACTGAAGATGCTTTAATAGCCGCGTCTTTAAGAGCAATATTTATGAGTTTGCTGCATGTAAAGGAAATAGGTGAAAAAGAATTTGACCAGGTTTTAAAGCTATTGATTACAGGTTTTGCACAGCAGATAATAGAGGAGGATGGAAGGGATGAATGAAATGATTCTGACCGCTCAGCTAACCAAGGTTTATGGTAAAACCCTTGCAGTAGATCATGTAAATCTATCTATTGAACAAGGAGAAATATTTGGTTTTCTGGGACTGAATGGAGCAGGCAAAACCACTACAATACGCATGTTATTAGGGATGATCGCTCCTACATCCGGACAATGCTATTTGCAAGGCAAAAAAGTAAGTGCTGGCAACATAAGCACATGGAATGATGTTGGATATATTGTAGAGACACCTTACTCATATCCTGAATTAACGGTGAGAGAAAACTTAGAAATCATACGTAAATTACGAGATATGAAGGATAGAAGCTGTGTTGATTGGATTATGCAAAAATTAAAAATTGAAGGTTATGCTGATAAAAAAGCGAAGCATCTTTCTTTAGGCAATGCACAAAGACTTGGAATAGCAAAAGCAATTATCCACAAACCTAAAATACTGATACTGGATGAGCCTACCAATGGCTTAGATCCAGAAGGTATTGTTGAGGTTCGAGAACTGCTCCAGGATCTGGCTATGAATGTGGGTGTAACAATATTAATCTCCAGCCATAAGCTAGATGAAATCTCAAGGATTGCAACAAATATAGCAATCATACACCAGGGTAAAATGATAAGAGAATTAGATGGCGCCAGCCTTCAAAGTCAATTAAAGAAAACACTGCTATTGGATGGAAAAGATAGGTCTGGAATCGTATCGACCATGTCTAAAGCAGGATATCAAGTCGATATACCAGGAGAGAAGCCCAAACAAGAATTGCTAACTTTGCAAGTTCACAATGAAGAGGCTGTAAATCATCCAGAGAAGATTGTGTCATTGCTGGTAAATGCAGGCTATGCACCTACATTGTTAAAGGTTGAAAAAGAAGACTTAGAAACATTTTTCTTAAGAACAATCAGTGAAGTAGGGGGAGATTTAGGTGAGTAAAATGATGATATCTTTTTCAGTTGAGTGGAAAAAGTTCTTCTGTTCAAAGGTGCCTAT
>JAQSYB010000280.1 GCA_029256365.1 Clostridia bacterium | reverse complement strand
TTTTTCTTCATAATATTACCATACATTTATGTAAATAAGCATGGAATTGAAGTATTTTTCATTTTTATTGATTTGAAACGAAGCCACATAGGAGCATATCTGCTTATATTATTGTAATAATTGCTCAATCTGCCCTATATACATTATTAGACAATGAATAGGGAGGGTTGATTTTGACAGATATATTTAACCTAACGCAAGACTTTGATTTTGAAGATCCTATCAAAAGTCTTAGGACCTTTTATAATATGGATGACACTGTTTTTTTAATTTCCAACTTCTTAAAGAACAATATTGATAGCAAATGCTTGGTATTATGCATCGGTACTGACAGATATATTGGCGATTGCCTGGGTCCATTAGTGGGAACAAACTTAGAGAAAATGAACCTGCCACATCCTGTCTTCGGTACATTAGAGAATCCAATTCACGCAGTAAATCTCAAAAAACAGCTTGCCTATATTGAATATACCTATCCAAATTATAAAGTAATTGCTTTGGATGCTTGCCTAGGAGCAGAGGAGAATATTGGGTGCATACAACTAAGACATGGCTGCCTGCATCCCGGCAAAGGTGTAGGTAAAAATCTGCCTTCCGTAGGCGATATTTCAATCGTTGGAATTGTTGACTCCTGCGATCACGAGGAATTCTTCTTTCTTCATAATATTAGATTAAATTTAATCACAAAAATGGCAGATGCAATGGCAAAAGGCATTTATGAAGGCTTAAAATAAAAAAGTCTCCGCCCATCGATGGCCTCATCTTTTGCCTAGATTTGCTTTGCAAATGGCATTAAATAATAAAACAGGCTGTCCACTGCGACAGCCTGTTTTGTTATTTATTTTCAATTATTGCAAACATGAGCTCTCCAGAAGCGGCCAATTGATCGTCTACATAAGCTTCTGCTTTTGCCTTGCCAATCCCTCTCTTAAATGCAAGCATTTCTACTTCCATCCTTAAGGTATCCCCAGGCACAACCTGTTTTCTAAAACGCATGTTATCAATTCCTGTGAATACTGCCAGCTTGCCTTTGTTTTGCTCCATTCCTAATATAGAAACAGCTCCAACCTGAGCCATAGCTTCTACGATAAGTACTCCAGGCATAATTGGATTGCCTGGGAAATGCCCCTGAAAGAAAGGCTCATTCACAGTTACATTCTTAATCCCGATTGCTTTTTTGCCATATTCTATTTCTGTAATCTTATCCACTAATAGAAATGGATATCTATGAGGTATTATGTTTTGAATATCAATATTGTTCAGCATTTTATTCCTCAACCTTTTTAATCATATTTTTAGATAACTGTTTGTACATCACTTGAGCCAGACCTAAGCCATCGCCCTTTGTTGCTTCTTCCGAATATTTATCCAACAGCATATCGTTGTATACTTCTTCTCCAAAACCACCATCCACCAGTCCTGTTTTTTGAACTGTGCTTTGCATTTGCTTGAACATCATGTTCACAAATACCGATTCAAGGTTTCGACAGGCTTCCATCAACTTTTTATCGTCTTTTTCTCCCTGCACCTGCTGAAGTATTTCTTCAAACTCGTTTTGCTCTATCTTGGATTGATTGGTCTGAATATTTAATTCTGTATTATTATTTATTCCACTAATTGAAGAAATCATTCTTTCACCTCGTATCTAAACGCAATTGGAGTACATATCTTTCACGTTTTTTCATTTGTTATCTTCTTAGGTTATTTGCCATACCCAACATCTCATCTGCTGTTTGTATTGACTTTGAGTTTATTTCGTAAGCTCTTTGCGCTTGAATGAGCTTAACCATTTCCTCAACAACCTGAACGTTGGATGATTCTAGATAACCTTGAAGAACTCCACCACCGGAGCCATCTTCTGCCGCATCAAATGCATCTCCACTAGCCAAAGAGGCTTTGTAAAGATTTCTACCAACACTTTCTAAGCCTGCTGGATTTACAAAAGTAGAAACTAATACGCTGCCTATTTCTTCAAGCGTATCATCTGTTCTTCTTACAGTTATCAAACCTGTCTCATCTATTATAACATCTTTTACATTAGAACCCAAGTCAATATCACCGTTGGTTCCTTGAACAAAGTAACCCTCGGAAGTAACCAGCTTCATATTCTCTTCATCTACGGAAATTTTAAAGCTTCCGTCTTTTGTGTACATTTCCTCACCATTGGGTCCTGAAATCTTAAAGAAACCTGCTCCATCGATGGCTAAGTCATAAGGATTGGCTGTTGAGTCTAAGTTTCCTGCTGTAAAAAACTTCGTTGTAGCAGCAACCTTCACACCATGACCGACTTGAAGATTCACAGGTTTTCCCACTCCGTCCTTAACCATGCCTCTTTCCATCGTTTCATATAGCAAATCCTTGAACTCAATTCTTGTCTTCTTATACCCTACTGAGTTTACGTTCGCTATATTATTTGAAATTGTATCAACATTTAACTGCTGTGCCATCATTCCAGTGCTTGCAGTCCAAAGTGCTCTCATCATAATGCCTTACCTCCAAATTTTATTATCTATACTCTGCCAACTTCATTGACTGATTTGCCTAATAATTCATCGTGGGTCTTTATTACTTTTTGATTTGCTTCATAGGATCGAAGCATGGTGATCATCTCAACCATCATTTTAACTGAATTTACATTAGAAGCTTCAACGTAGCCTTGTTGCACAAGTCCTTCTGCTTCTATCTGGTTTGCTTCATCTCCACTAGCATCTGTAAACAATCCATCGCCTTCTTTTTTCAGAAGCTTATAATCGTTAAAATCTACTAGCTGTAATGTATCTATCTCATTTCCATCGCTGAAAACTTGTCCATATTCATTTATATTAATATTTTGACCCTCTACTTGAATCGCTCCGTTTTGTCCTAAAACCATATATCCTTCCTTTGTAGTGATATAGCCGTCACTATTAAGGGTGAACTCGCCGCTTCTGGTA
>JAQSYB010000279.1 GCA_029256365.1 Clostridia bacterium | reverse complement strand
GAAATAAATCCCAGATTCAGCAGTTCTACAGGCATGCGGTTACTATTCGGAATAAATGAGCCGGAAAGCTTAATACGCTCAGAAGTGCTTTGCCAGGAGATATTACCCGGCTGCGCAGCAACTGGTCTTGTATTGAGGCAGTACAGCGATTATTACTTTCCGCTAGATAAGCTTAAAAACTGTGGTGTCAGGCACAGCACTTAAGCACTTATATAAACCGCTGTTACAGTAGAATGTCTATAAAACAAGTACCAGGAATCGAAGCTATGTAGTTATTCGGTGCAATAGCTTCGATTCCTGGTACTTTTTGTTTTGCTGGTTTTTAGTATATAATAGTATAGATGGATTTATAAACTATTGTTCAAGAGGGGTGTTCATGGTGAAGCTTATAAAAGAAGACTTTTTACGCAATTATCATATTTTAGAAGATGAGTTTTTGAAGAATAAAATAGATTGGGATACACTAAATGAGATTTATTTAGACTTTAATAAATACAGGCATCAATATGAAACACAGGCGGACTATATAGCAGATACATTAAGAACACACGGGAAGATACATTCCGTAAAGTCAAGGGTGAAGGATCCGGAGCATCTGATTGTTAAGGCAATCAGAAAAACTTCTGATAGGAAGATAAAGTATGGTGAAGATTTTCAATTTAATATTAATAATTACAAGGAAGAAGTGACGGATCTAATAGGGGTTAGGGCGATACACATTTTCAAAGAGGACTGGGAGGATATACATAATTTTATTACAAGCATCTGGAAGGTTGTAGAGATAACAGCTAATGTCAGAGAAGGTGATGATACACAAAGATTTGATGAATTAAATATTCAAATACAATCTAGAAAATCTGGGTATAGATCAGTTCATTATTTGATAGAATTTTTTCCGACAAATCAAAGAGTTATCGCTGAAATTCAAGTTAGAACAATATTTGAGGAAGGTTATGGTGAAATTGATCATCAACTTAGATATTCCCATGACCAAATACCAGAGGTCCTAGCTTTAAACCTATTACTTTTAAATCGAATAGTTGGCAGCTCAGACGAGATGGCTTCTTTTATCAATTTGCTTAATAGAAGTTGGACTCAGATGGAAGGGAAATATGAGCGAATAATAGACTATAAAAATAAGCAAATTGAAGTACTTAAAAATAGGATTGCCAAAACAACAACAATTGAGGATAAGGAAAAGCATGATATATTATCTAGTCTTGATAATATAATAATGAAAGATGATTTAATGCACTTAACAGAAAATCTTATGAAGCCGCTTAAGGAATCTCTCTAGGTGTTGAGGTATATATAAGGTCCCGTAAAAACTGTGGTGCCAGGCATAGCACTTAAGCACTTGGAAACTGTCGTGCCCGGCACCTGCTATTATACTCTTAATTTATTACCAAATTTGCGTTAATTGCTCATTTTTTCTACTATTTTATCCATCTCTTCAAATGCTTTTTCCTCAGCACCTTCTATGCCAAGCTTATCCTTACCTGTTCCAGCGACCATCAGTTTATGGAAATCCTTGATTCCAATAAATTTGAATATATCTTCAAGATAGTTTGTGCCATGATTAATTTTGCCTGATAATATCTTAGGAAATATTCCACCAGAAGATTGAATGTATACTGCTGTCCTCTTTTTGTCATCAAGAAGACCTTTCACCTCTTTATCATTTATTTTTAGAACCCTATCCTTTTGGATAACGCAGTCAATATAGGTGATAAGTCTAGCAGGAAAAAAGGCACTCCACATTGGAGCCGCTATAACATATGCATCAGCACTTACAAACTGATCGCTGAGTTCTTTTATTCTGTCTACAGCCTGTTGCTCTTCTGTGCTAAGCTTGTCATAATCCTCACCAGATACAAGCTCTGCTCTGTCCTTGTAATATTTGTAATGCAGCTCTGGTATATACTCATTGCATATATCATTCTCTAAAAGTATATAATCAGGATTCTTTACTAGAAATCTATTAACAAACTCACGTCCAACTGTCTTACTGGTAGACATATGCTCTGGTTTCGTATTAACAGATATGTATAACAATTTCTTCACAACAATTCCTCCTTTTAATTAATCCTTTTACTTCGATCTGTTTAGAATTTAATTTCATAGGGATAACTACTTGCCTAATTAGTTTTCTCAAGAGACATTTATTTATGCGAATGAATTGCTAGGCACCACAGTTAGACAGTAATTATAATGCAAGTTGTACGTGACTGCGGTTTTTCAAGCATAAGTCTAAATGGTATAATGATCTATATATTCCTTAGTAGAATAAGATCATAGCAATTTCAAGGAGAAGATCATATGAAGATATCACGTGAATGCATTCACTGTCTTGCCAGACAAGCAGTGGAAATAGCTGAAGAAGCGACGAGCAATGTAATCATGCAAGAAGAGATAATAAGAAGGTCTTTAAAGGAATTAGGCGATATGAATTTTAATGAAACAGCGCCTGAAATAGCTTTTAGGATGCATCAACATGCGAAGAGTATTACTGGTATTCAAGATCCATATATCAGATTGAAGGAGCAATATAATGAAATTGCGAAAGCGATTTATGAGAGAATTATTGAGGAGAAATGGTTGGATAAGGCAGATGACCCCTTCGATATGGCTTGTAGGCTCGCTATTGCAGGAAATATTATTGATTTTTCAGTAGGTCTAAAGCTAGAACACTCAGATGTTGTAAAGTCAGTGGAGGATAGCATCAAACATAATATTTATGGTACTGGAACAGCTGCTCTACGTGAAGCAGTGAAAAAGGCAAAGAAGATTATATATCTTGCTGACAATGCAGGTGAAATCATATTTGATAAATTTCTAATAGAAAAACTGCCCTTAGACAAGGTTACTTATGTAGTAAAGGGTGGTCCCATTGTAAATGATGCGACTATGCATGACGCAATTAGCACAGGTATT
>JAQSYB010000278.1 GCA_029256365.1 Clostridia bacterium | reverse complement strand
CAAGCAAATATTGTAGAGTCATTGCTAAAGGCTTATGGAATACCCCTAAGCAGGACCTATAAAGGCAATGACACCTTTGGTAAGATTGTATTGGGTTTAACGGTAAATGGCATTGATTTATACGTACCCAAAAGCGCAATCGATGAAGCAAAAGGAATCATCGAAAATGAGCTGCCGGAAGAGCAGCAAATGGAACTTGTGGAAGCACTAGAAACAGAAGTGCAAACAGAAGCCCTGAAGGAAAAATATGAAGACAAAAGAAGATCAAGAGCATGGATTTCTGTCCTGCTATTGATTCCAGGAATACTCATATTAGCTGGCGTAGCGATATATTGGATCATTAGCAACTTATTTTAAGATATAATTATTAGTTGTTGCATATTATAAAAGAGTGAAGGAGTTGAACTTAGTGCTAAAGCATAAGTGTCCAAAATGCGGTAGTGAATTAGGTTATAAATGGAATACCAAGTTGTATAGTAGAGGTTCTCAATGTCCAAAGTGTAAGACGAAGCTAGAAACGACACTGTACTTAACCTTGGCCATGTTTTTGACCTTTTTAATAAGCTTATCCCTTACAGATTACATTGCACCTATGATTGGACTTTATCAGAAGCATCCACAAATAACCAAAAGTGTTGTCACCTTCATAATGGTTGTCGTTGTTTGGATGATCGTTTCCACATTGATGCCAAGGGTATTAAAAATCAAAAATATGAATAAATAAGAGGTTTTCTTTATGGGTAGAATGACAATAAAGAAAAGAGCTAAGAAAAAAAGATTGCCCTATGATGCAGAAATGAATGATATGAGAGAATGGCAGGATAATATGTACAACCCAGGATATTATGTGGGTACGGGTAAGATACCTTATCCTTTAAAGAATCTTGCTAGGCATCCAAAGCTGAAGCTGGCTTATTTCCTGTGGATTCTGATACCTATCGGTGCAGCTTTATTTTTTGTGGATTTTACATGGTACAATGTAGTTCCGGTGGTTTTGGTACTAACCGCTTTGGTCCTTATCATATGGGACAGCAGAAGAATTATGAAAAAGAAAAATAAAAGTTAATAGAGGGATATATAACAATGGAAACAAAAAATGACCATGCAAGCAACAGTGCTTGGAACGAGGATACATATGATGCTTGGGTTGAACGGTTTGGGATTCCGCAGGAAGCAGCAGCTAAGCTAATGAATAATCCCGAGAGTAAGCTCAATCCGATCTTGCAGCATTTTGGCAATGTTGCTGACAAAAAGATAATGAATTTGATGGGGTCAAATGGTGTAAAGGCTGTAGCATTGGCTTTAATGGGAGCTGAAGCAGCAGTAATAGATATTTCCCAAGGCAATGCAAAATATGCCAGAGAATTGGCATTGGAAGCGGGTGTAGACATCAAGTTTATCGTTTCTGCAGTCAAGCTGCTAAAGCAAGGTGGTAGATTTGTGCTAAGGGATTTTCATCCCATATCAACAAAGCTGATATCTTCTAGAGGCTCAACTGCCAAGGTGCGGAAGCACAAGGTGGATGGCGATTATTTTGATGTGGGTTTAGAAGAAAAGGAAGTATCCTTCGCAAAGTACTTGCCTGAGGGTGTTGTAAAGGAAACAAGAATCGTTTATTGGAGACGGTGGACCTTAGGAGAGGTAGTAACAGCAGTAGCCCAATCAGGACTTACAATAAAGCTGCTGCAGGAGGAGCCAAACCTTTCTTCTGAGATTTTTGATAAGGGAATACCAAAAACATATACAATTGTAGCAGATAAAATGTAGGGGCAGACCTTGTGTCTGCCCCTACATTTTATCTCATCTTATTCAATTTTTTTTCAAACCAGGCAACGGATAAATACATCAAAGCAGCTGCAACAGCCAAAATCAACACGCTGGTCATGACCAAATCCATTTTGAATACTTGACCTCCATAAATAATCAAATAACCAAGACCGGCTTTGGAGACCAAGAATTCACCTACGATCACTCCTACCAACGACAAACCAACATTGATTTTCAATACAGATATAATAGAAGGGATGCTGGATGGCAGTACAACCTTGCTTAAAATCTGAAGCTTGGTTGCACCCAAGGTCCAAAGCAGCTTAACCTTATCTTCATCACAGGACTCGAAGGCCAAATAAACATTCAATATTGTTACAACGATAGAAACAAGCAGTGCCATTACAATAATGGAGCTGGTAGTACCGCCAATCCATACCAAAATGATAGGACCAAGAGCTGTTTTGGGCAGTGCATTTAATACAACGAGATAAGGATCCAATACCTTCGCTACAAAGTCTGACCACCACAGTATAATCGCAATGATTGTGCCTAAAATTGTACCGGATAGAAACCCTACGACAGTCTCAAATACGGTAATGCCAGTATGGGTGAATAAGGAACCGTCTGCTGTAAGATTCATGATGGTTTTAAATACTCTTGAGGGTTGGCTCATGATAAAAGGGTCAATCCACTTAAAATATGCAGCGATTTCCCAAAGGGCAAAAAAAAGCACAAGCATGGAAATCTGTGAAGCAGCGATACTGGCTTTACGTATTCTGTATTGTTTTAAATAGGTTTGATGCTCTTTTGAAACCCCTTCTTTAAACATGCACATCCAGCTCCTTCCAAATTTGATTGAAATAGTGTCTGAACTCAGGAGCTTCCCGACATGAAATTGGGGTTCTGATATCACAGGTTAGGTTGATTTCGTGGATATTTTTAATTTCTGCTGGTCGTTTGGTCAATACGATAATTCTATCGGAGGAAGCGACTGCCTCTGCAATATCATGGGTGACAAAGACAGCAGTTTTTCTCTCTTTCTTGATGATTAACCATATCTCCTCTGATATCGCCAAACGTGTTTGGTAGTCCAACGCAGAAAAGGGCTCGTCAAGCAGCAGAATATCGGGATTTGTTGCTAGGGTGCGAATCAATGCTGCTCTTTGTCTCATGCCTCCAGAGAGTTGTTTTGGATAATGATGCTTGAAGTCCGCAAGCCCATATTCATCTAAAAGATGCTCTACATAAGCCTGAGACTCTTTGTTTAGTTTTTTTTGAATCTCCAAACCTAGGGTTGCATTTTTGAGAATCGTTCTCCAACCAAAAAGATGATCCTTTTGAAGCATATACCCTAAATTGCTTGAAGGACCTGTGATGGGCTCACCATTTACCAAAATATCGCCGGAGGTTGGCTTTAGGATACCAGAAATCAAGGAAAGCAAAGTCGATTTACCGCAGCCGCTAGGCCCTACTATACTTACAAACTCTCCATTGTAGATATCCAGTGACAGATTTCTGATGGCTTGTGTCTCACCATTTAACGTATGGTAGTTCATAGACACATTCTTTAACTCAACTACCTTTTTCACCATCATACCTCCTTAAACTCATATATAATATCTTATTCCGATTGAATATTAAAGGTGAATGTATTTGAAAAAAGCAAATAGAAAATGTATATTGTATATAGAGAGACAAGAACAACACATTGAATAAAGAGGTGTTTTATGAAAGCATACATCAATGCAAAAATATACACGATGGACATTGAAAATCCTGATGCGACTTACTTGGTGGTAGAGGATGGAAAGATTATTGAGACTGGTAAAAACTTTAATGAAAGCATATACGCAAGCAGCTTATTAGAAAATGACATCATTGATTTGCAGGGAGGCGTTATTGTTCCTGGCTTTTGGGAGACCCACCTGCACATCGTAGATGGCATGAGAAGCTTAACAGAGTTGAATCTGCGCAGCTTAAACAGTGTAAAAGAGCTGGAGCGTGCAATAACAACCTATGCCGAAAAAATCGGTGAAGCTGATTGGGTAATTGGTCATGGATGGGATGAGGAGAAGCTTTTCGAAGGCAGATTCCCAGATAGACACTTGCTTGATAAGCTTCATTGTGAGCATCCAGTGATTCTAATCAGAATGGATGGACATTCTTTATGCTTGAATACAAAAGCAATTGAGTACATGGGAATCAACCAGCTGACAGAAAGCAGTGAAGTACCCTTTGACGGCAGTGGCTTTTCTACGGGGATGCTTTATGAAAATGCTGCAAATGAAGCGCTTCAAAAGATTATATTAGGCTTTTCGGAGGAATATATTGAAAAGCTTGTACTAAAAGCACAGGAACTTTTTCTGCAAAATGGAATTACCTCTATAAACGATATATGCACAACCTATGGCAGATATTTTGATATATATAGAAGACTGCAAAAAAAAGGCAAACTGAAAATAAGAATAACCACAGCACCCTATGGTATGGATGAGGAATCCATTGAGGATTTTGATGCAAGAAAGGGTGATGAGACCGATTTCCTTCGTATTGCTGCACCTAAGTATTTTATAGATGG
>JAQSYB010000015.1 GCA_029256365.1 Clostridia bacterium | reverse complement strand
AACCAATATGCAGCTTTCCAAATTGACTTATTTGTTATTGCAGTGATTGTCTTTGTATCAATTACTGTATTATTCAACTATATTTTTCTACGATATCATCTTAGGAAAAGTCAGTCTGTTTTTGAAAATGAGGCTGCAACTGCAGTAGAAGACCAGACAACAATAGGAGAAGTTGCTCCTATCCAGAGCAGTTCAGTTGATATTCTCACTAAGCTTCCAAATCGCAAACAACTATTTGACTATTTACAGCATGTTACTACCAATCAGTCGAAAGCTCAAGGTAAATATGCTGTTTTTATTATCAATCTTGACTTCTTTCGAAGTGTTAACAACAACCTAGGCCATGAAATTGGCGATATCATACTTCAGGAGTGTGCAAATAGACTTCAAGCCTTGTGCCAGGACAATTTCTTTGTAGCAAGAATGGATGGCGATGAGTTTGCTGTAGTAATGAACATGTCTAGTACAGATGACTTATCATCTGCCGCTGATAATCTGCTGGCAGAAATAAAGAAACCAATGAATGTGGTAAATCAGGAGATCTACTTAAGTGCCTGCATCGGAATTTCAATTTTCCCTGATCAAGGCAATAGTGTAAGCGAGCTCATTAGAAATGCAACCGCTGCACTGAATGTTGTAAAACACACCATGCGAAACAGCTATAAAATATACTCGCCTGAGATTACTGAATATGTTCACCAAAAGTTTAATTTGCATTGTGAGCTGCGACAAGCCATAGATCGCAATGAGTTTGAGCTTCACTATCAGCCTAAGATTAATGGCAAGACCTCTCAGATCGTTGGCATCGAAGCTTTGATTCGATGGAATCACCCCACAAGGGGTCTGCTCTACCCCATAGACTTTATACCAATCGCCGAGGAGACGGGCATTATAAAATATATTGATGAGTGGGTATTGTTCACAGCATGTACACAATTAGAAAAATGGCTGCGGGAGGATATCAAGAATATCCGACTGGCTGTAAACCTTTCTGCATGGCAGTTTAAGGATCAACATTTGGCAGAAACAGTTATCAAGGTTTTGGAGGATACCGGCATCTCTCCAAAGTACCTAGAGCTTGAAATAACTGAAACAACAGCCTTAGAGAACTTTAGCTTCACTCAAAATACCTTGACTAAGCTAATGGATATGGGTGTTACAATATCTATCGATGATTTTGGTACAGGCTATTCTACCTTTAATTATCTCAAGCACCTTCCAGTAGATTTCTTAAAGATTGATAAGTCCTTTGTATCTGATATTATAAGCGATAAAAATACATATTCTATCGTCAGGGCAATAATTGATGTAGCCCATGCCTTGCAGCTGAAGGTTGTTGCGGAAGGTGTAGAAAATCAAGATCAGCTGGATCTGTTAATGGGTCTGGGCTGTGATGAAATTCAAGGCTATCATATCAGCAAGCCTCTGAATGTGGAAGATATCAAGAAGCGAATTTGCATGGATCTTTAGTGGGACGCTGTAAGCAGCGTCCCTTCATATTTTTTGCCTTCTTCTAATATATATCAATATATAAAGTATGAAGGAGAAAGAATCGATGAAAAAGAAAAGGAATATAAGCTGGCAAATTGGCGCAGCTTATATCGGGACTATTATCGGTGCCGGCTTTGCTTCTGGGCAGGAGATTATGCAGTTTTTTACCAAATACGGAAGCATCGGAATGCTGCTGCTTTTTCTGTCAGGGGTTTTGTTTTCAGCTTGCGGCTATGCAGTTTTCTACCTGTCAAAGCATTACCAAACCTATGATTACAATAGCTTTATTATCAAAATTTGCGGACCTCGATTGAGTCTTGTTTATGATTGCATAATAACTATGTTTTTGTTTTTTGGCGCTTCAATTATGTTTTCAGGAAGCGGTGCAATTTTCCACGAAAGCCTTGGCTTCAGCAAAATGCTCGGAATCATCTTGATTGCACTGCTCTCTCTGCTTGTCGTTCTAAAATCTGTAGATGGTATCCTTCGAATTAATTCCTTGGTCGTTCCCATATTAATCTGCGTAATACTATTTGTACTATTCAAAACCATTCTTACCAGCAACACCGCTGATTTTTATGGCAATGCTGCAAATATTTATAAGGGTGACTTCTTGAAGCCAGTCTTCTCCTTGATCTTCTATTGCTCTTACAATCTGGTATTGGCAATAGGAGTTCTCACAGCGTTCTCACAGGATATAGCCTCCATCAAAACCTTAAAAAGAGGGGCATATATCGGGGGCTTTGGCTTAATGACTCTTTCTATTGCCTTAAACATCTGCCTCATTCTATATGTTCCAGCAATATTAAAGCTTTCTATTCCTGTACTGTACATATCCACCATGCACGGTATCTATATAAAATATGCAGTCATGCTCTGCATCTGGTGTGAAATCGGCACCACTGCCATTGCAAACATTTTTAGTCTCGCAAAGAGGGTAGTAAAAAACAGGCCCCAGCTCTATAGACCGGCCAGCCTGTTTATCGTCCTTGCTTGTATTCCAATGGCCTTTGTGGACTTCAAAAGCCTAATATCCTTTTTCTATCCTCTTTTTGGCGCTCTTTCCATGTTTCTGATTGCTTTGATATTTTTAAAATTCATACAAGTAAAAATCTCAGGAAAGAACCTCTGATTCTTCTGCAGCTTCCTCTTGCTCTCTTTTTGCAAATATTGCCTTCGCTTTTATAATATAAACAAAGCTTATTGCTGCCATTGCGAATATACATAATTCAATAGCCCAAACGCCTAATCCCATGCTTCCAAGTATCACCAAGGGCGAATCCACAATCGTGTGAAGCAGTATTGCATATAGCAGATATAGTGGCTTTTTGAATTTTACAGAATAGAGAACCATAACAGAAAAAGCAATCTGTATGCTCATGGTCATTGCTCTCTCAACGCCTCCTGCCAAGAAGTAGCTAATAGGTGTATCGATTAAGGCAGACTTTATTTGATCAGCAACGCCAGGAGGCAGTTGAGCTGCAACCATTGTATCAAAGACACCTGTATTAATCATGATACTCATGACAATATTGTTCAGCATTGTGATTCCTACTAAAAGGATGGCTTCTATCCCACCATGACCTATGCCAAAGGCTACAGCATTTTTCCAGTTCAGGCTTTTCTTCATAAAAAGCTTCATAGCGATGTATCTGCCTACTTCTTCAAACAATCCTGCTGTAAGGCCAAGAAACAGAGCAATTGCATATATATTGCTGAACATGTCCATATACCATTGCTGCTTTCCAAGCACTGTTAGCAAAGGTATTCTCGTAGCCATCTGAAATACTACAAAAACAGCAACACCAAGCATAACTGCCCGAAGGCTGATTTTGTACTTTCTATAAAAGTACACTGTTAATATTACAGGCAGCAAAATACATATTGCCAATGAGATGACCATAAATACGATTGCTAAACTGCTTACCATAAAGAAACCTCCGTTAATTACAGGCTGGCACAGGGACCAATGTCATCATCTTAATATCCCACTATTTTCCATTAAGCATTTTCAAGTCTATAATAGGATGTCATCCTGAAGGAGAAAGGACTGAAGGATCTCAAGTACATTGTTAAGATCCTTCGCTTTGCTCAGGATGACAAATGATGCATATTAAGCTGATGATTTTCCAACGTGCCAGGCCCTACACTATTTTGTTGTTATTTTATATTGTATATTTCCTTGTACTTATTCTCTAAGTACTCAATTAGGTAACTGCTATTAATTTCTTCACCTGTTACTGACTTTAATATTTCAGTCGGAGTAAGAAGCTTTCCATGCTTGTGGATGTTCTCTCCCAACCATTCCTTTATCTTTATAAGCTCTCCATTTCTTATCATCTCGTCAAGATTGTCAAATTGCTTTCTGATTGCATGATATATTTGTGCACTGTAGATGTTTCCCAGTGTATAGGATGGGAAATACCCAAAGCTGCCTCCAGACCAGTGAACATCCTGAAGGACCCCTTCCTTATCATCCTTAGGTTCTACTCCAAGGTATTCCTTCATCTTCTCCTTCCAAATTCTTGGAAGATCTGCAACTATTATTTCCTTGTTTATCAATGCTTTTTCAATTTCATATCTAATCATAATATGAAGATTATATGTAACCTCATCTGCTTCAACTCTGATTAAGGATGGCTCTACCTTATTGATTGCCCTATAGAAGGCTTCCAAGCTCACACCTTCAAATTCAATAGGAAATACCTTCTTTAAATCTTCATAATAGCAGCTCCAGAAGTTATAGCTTCTACCTATAATATTCTCCCAAAACCTGGATTGGGATTCATGTATTCCCATAGATGTGCCCGTACTAAGGGGAGTACCATCTAAATCACTACTGATATTTTGCTCATACAGTGCATGACCACCCTCATGTATAGAACTGAACAGCGCACTGCTAAAGTTGTTTGGATAGTAGTGTGTTGTAATGCGTATATCTCCTGGAGTCATACCAATTGTAAATGGGTGCTCACTTTCGTCTAATCTTCCTGCATCAAAGCCATAACCCATTTTATCAAGTATCATCAGGCTGAATTCTTCCTGCTTATTTGGTGCAAAATAGCTTCTGAAGAACATTGAATCATCTGGTTGTTTGCCAGAATCTTTTATTTGCTGGACCAAAGGAACAATTCTCTCTCTCAGCTGTTCAAAGATTCTATCCAATTTATCTACAGTCATTCCTGGCTCATAATAGTCTAGTAGAGTGTTGTATTTGTTGCCCTCATAACCCCAAAGCTCAATAAAACGCAGGTTAAAGTCTACAATCTTCTCTAAAAATGGACTAAACAAAGAAAATTTGTCCGTATTCTTTGCTTCCTCCCATACAGATTCCGCTTCAGAGGTTAGTATTACATATTCTGTGAACATATCCTCAGGAATCTTTTTGAATCTGTCAAATTCTTTCCTACATTCCTGTATCACCGCTTTGTAAATGCTGTCTAGCTGTTCATGGTTATCCTTTTGCTCAAAGTAATTCAAAAACTCTTCCATTTCTGCCGATGTGGATAGTCTAAAGGCTTCCGTTGAAAGCATGCCGATAACCTTCGCTCTGGCGGGAACGCCTTTCTTTGGAGCACCTGTTCTCAAGTCCCAGAATAGCACAGCCAACGCTTCATTATAATATTTAATCTTATGTACCAGCTCCTTAAAGCTCAGTAATGTTTCTTCAAATTTTCTTTCCATTGCAGCCACCTCCAATAATTGTACCTTTTTCCATTTTATTATATGCAGATTTGAAAGTCAAAATGGCTATTTGCATAATTATGTGTTTTTTATGTTTTAAAATAAATTACAGCAAAAAAAGAAAAAGCCTAGAGCTTCATACATTCAATTTTAATGTGGGGGAAAAATTGATTATGTATTTCTGAAGCTCCAGGCGCAGATAGCTTTATATAAAAAAACACCCTGGCTAGCCAGGGTGCCTATAAACAGATGTTTCTCATCTTTTATATGACCAACCTGTAGCCGAACAGTTAATGGCTGTTCGTAGAAACGCTTGAACCCTATTATCAAGCCTATACAAGTTATGCAATTATTATTTTAATTCTACCAAATGATTATATTATTTGCAAACAGATTTATGCATAAATTACCATAAATTTTATTTTGAGGCTCTGTTAACAATTGCGATGATGTGTACAATATTCTTCACTACGTTCAGAATGACAAGTCTTGAATCGATGATTGACAAGGCTTTTATTCAAAGAATTATCATGCCGTCATCCTGAAGGAGTTGCGACTGAAGGATCTTAAGATTCTTCACTGCGTTCAGAATGACAGGCTCTCCATTTTCTTAGGATAGTCATTTGATCTTCAATATAGGTATAGAAGCATATTCTTTTTTCGACATCCCCTTGCTCAAATCAATCATATTTCCCGGGAAATGTCATTTAAATACAATCTTCGATATTCTATGCCTTTTCTATCCGGATTCTGCTTCCCTTACCTGTCCGATCGGGAGCATCAACAATTAAACGGCGGGTAATGCGGCTTTTCATCTCCGGCACGTGACTGATTAGACCGATGACTCGACTGTTGCTGCTAAGTCTTTCCAAGGAATCAATAACAATATCCAGCAAGGTGTTGTCCAGGGTGCCAAAGCCCTCATCCAGGAAGAAGAACTCCAATGGACTCTGCCCCTTTAGCTGCAGCTGTGAAGACAGTGCCAGCGCCAAGGAAAGAGAGGTCAGGAAGGTTTCTCCTCCAGAAAGTGATGCAACACTGCGAAGGACCCCTCCGTTTGCGTTGTCTCTAATTACAAAGCCATTTTCCGTATCCAATTCTATAGAATACCTGAACTTTGTCAGCTCTCCCAGGGTTTCAGCAGCTTCACGAGCAATATATCTCATGCGCTCCTCTGAAATGAATTCTATAAAGGCATTCCCCTTAAGCAGCTTTTGTATTTGCTCTAGCATATCCTTTTTCTTGCTGATCACCTTTCGCTCTTCTTGAAGCTTTATCCATTTCTCGAAGCTTTCCTTTATCTGCAGATAGATGTTTTTGGCTGCTTCCTGAAGTGAAATACTATTCTCTAATTCACTTTTTACCAATTCATATTCCGCAAGCTGCTGCTGCCACTGCTCTTCATTTATTATGTTTCCCTTTAGCTGATTTGAAACACTCTTCAATCGGTCTTCCAAGCTTCCTTTATCTCGATGGAATTTTGTTATTTCTTCTTGATACATAGTGATTTTCTCATCAGTCAGCATGCAGGCCTCTGCTTCCTCTTGACTTATGAAGCCCTTCAGGGCGAGCTCCTCTTCCAGCCTTTTCCCTTCAATTCTTTGCTTCTCCATAAAGTACTGAAGGCTGTTTTGAAGGCCTGCTCTTTGTCTTTGCATTTCTTCCAAGCTTTGATTTATATTGTTTAGCTCCACTAGGCTATTTTTATAAGAAGCTTCCAAAAGCTCTATTTCTTCTTTGACCTGCTTTTTTTCTAGCTCAAGCTTCTTATCACCTATAATGCTTGTTATCTTCTTTTCCTTTTCTTCTTTTTGTTCCTTTAGCTTCAAGCCTTCTGATTTCTTCATTGATAGTGTATTGGTTATTTCATTTATCTGTTCCAAGGTCGTCTGCAAATCACTTATCAATGGTTCCAACCTGCTTCTATTCTTCTTTAAGGCTGCTGATACAATCTGTGCTTGTTCATCCTTTAAGCTGATTTTATCTGCTTCTTCCTTGAAATGCTCTATCTTAAGCTGCTGCTGCAGCTCCTTATATTTTGCTGCAATTGCTTGATAGGATTTGCTTTGCTCCTCCAATTGCTTTTGTTCCTGCTGCAGTGTATTTTTGGTGCTATCTATCAAAACCACAAGCTTACTTTCATTCAACCTCGCTTCTGACAATGAGGTCTCCTGCTGCTTTATGCCTTCCTTAAGAAGCTGACGCCTTTGTTCCCAAATTGCATATTCTTGTGCCGCCTTCATCAAGCCATCTTTTTCTTGGCTGATATAAGCTTGAAGCTCTTGCTGCTCAAGTGTTCTTATTTCTTCAGGCAATGCATTTCTGTGCTTTTGATAATCAGACTGCCTGCTTTGCTGCTCCATATTTGTTTGCTCGATCATGTGCAGCAGGGAGGTCTGCTGCTGCTTTCGCTTTATCAGCTGGTGCTCTAGCTCTCTAATAAGCTTTTGCTCTACGTCAATAGCCTCTTGCATTTCACTTTGCTTTTTCTCTGAAGCTGTACTTTCTCGATCTGCCAGCCTAGCTGGATCAGGATGCTCCAAGGCTCCACAGACTGGACACTTTTCTCCATTTATCAATGTACTAGCCAACAATGCGGCCGAATGCTGCTTTTCTTCTTCCATTAGGCTGTTGAATAGCTTTTGATTGTTATCTCTATCCGAAACAGCATGCTGCAAGTCCTGCTCTAGCTTAATTTGTTCTACTTCTATTGCTGCAGCTTCCTTATTATACTCCATAATCTTATTATCTAAGTTCTTTAAGGCGTCAAAGGATAACATGATATTTTGAAGCAGGCTTTCCGTCATCATCAGCTTGCCCTGCTTCTCTGCTATTTCTTCCCTATTCATTGGCTCTGCAGCATCACATTTTAACTTTTCCTTATTCAATTCCTCTAGGGATTCTATTGCTTTATTTAAAGCGGCTGCAGCCTTATCATATTCATCTTGGTGATCTATTAAGCTTTTCTGCAGCGAAGAGCACCTCTCCCCCTGCTTTTTAAGGCTTATTTCTAATCCTTGCAGCTCCTTCTCTAAATCCAGACCCAGACTTATCTGCTTTCTTGTATCATTGTCTACACGATATTCCTCAGATTTATGCTCCAGCTCCAAGACTTCCTTTGCAAGAATATCCTTTTGCTGAGTCTTTTCTGCAACCGTCTTTTTCGCAGCTTCCATATGAATTCTAATCTCTTCATATTCTTTTCTAGCTGCATCCAATAGTCTTGTCACTTCTTCTGTTTCCTGCTGTAGAATCTGACATTCCTGCAGCATGGTTTGGTACTTTATTATTTCCGGCAGTCTCACATCCTTGAGATTCAAAAGCTTGTCATACTTCTGCTGTGCAGATGACTTCTCTGTTTCCAACAGCTTTATCCTCTCCTGCAGATTATCTGTATTTGTCTTGCTTTCACTGTAACCCCTAATGGCTTCCTTATAAGCAAGCATAATCGGTTTTATTTTATTTGCAGCTTCAGATTTATGAAATTTTTCTTGAAGCATTTTCATTTCCACTTCTTTTATATTGCATTCTGCCAGCCTTTGCTGCAATTCTTCATATTCTCCAGAAAGCTTGTATAGCCCCATGGCTTTTGCATAGCTCTCTTCTGTGAGCTTAAGCTTATCTGCACAAGCTTTCCGATATCGCTGTGCCTCCGTCATTCTTTTTTCGCTTTCTATCAATGCCTCCGGTGAAGAATTCCCTAAGGTAGACAATGCACCTTCAATATTGGAAAGCTTGTACTTGACGGCCGCCATTTGCTTGTTGAACTTATCTGCCAAGCGTCTGCCGTATTCCTCTAAGTAGAAAATTCGCTCCAGCATTTTCGTCTTTTCACCTCTGGGCGAAAGCAAAAATTCTTGAAACTTGTTTTGCGGCAGCACTACAGATCTGGTAAAGTCTTCAAACTTAAGCCCTATCAGCTGTACTATAAAGGTGTTTACTTCTCCATGCTTGTCTGCCAGTATATAATCCTGCTCACCGCATATTTCCAGCAGCCTTACAATCTTTGCTTCTGCGGAGTTGTCTGAGTCCTTTTTTCGTTTATATTGTCTCTCTACTCTATAGGTTTTTCTTAAACCCTCCTTGGTAAGGTCAAAGGTAAATGCAACCTTTATCCCCCCCATATCTGTATTGATAATGCCCTGGGTACCCTTGGCTGCTCTATGCACATTGCCATATAGCGCCAGGGTTATCGCATCCAGAATAGTGGACTTTCCGCTGCCAGTAGGCCCAAATATCCCAAACAGTCCTGTTTCACTTAGTTTATCAAAGTCAACCCGCTGTAGCTCTTTAAAGCTCTGCAAGCCTTCTAATTCAAGATATCTTGGTCTCATATTCTTCACCACCGGCTTCGATTTCTTTGTTTTCTTCCCCTATATCCTCATTTGCTATGCTTAGGAATAAATCCATAAGCTCCTCAGAGGCTTCCATTCCTACACTGCTCTTGTAGTATTCCTTAAATAATTCATCTATCCCCTTGGTTTCTCTATTCTTATAGTCCATGCTAAACTCCAGCTGATTTCTTAGTCTAGGGCGTATATTAATAATGCCGGGATGCAGCTCTCTAAGCTTCTTCTGCTCTTCACTTCCTATTATGGTATCCGTAATAATCTCCAAATCAATCCAAGCATTATGATCTCTGCCCTCTTCACACCATCTTATTGCCTCTGCCATACCATTTAATGCTTCCCACTTTTTGAGGGGCTTGCCAGAGCTCAGATTGATTGCCTTGATATCTACAGGCATATCTGGCACTGCGTCTATTATGTAAACTGCTTTGCAATAATCTACTTCCGAAAAGCTATATGCAAGGGGAGATCCCGAATAATATGCTGGCACCTTGCAGCCTTTTACCTGCTGTGGTCTATGCAGGTGTCCCAAGGCAACATACTGCGCATTCTCCGGTATCGCCTCAGGCTCTACCATTAGAGCACCTCCCAGCTGCCTTTCCGAATCACTGACTTTGCCTTCTCTCATAAATAGATGGCTGACAACCAGATTTACGGTATCTTTTCTAAAATTGACACTGGCTGTATGCAGTATCGCACCTATTCTTTCTGAATAGGCCAGCTGAAGATTTTCACTGTCTACTGCCTTGCTGATCACCTCATCCAGCCTTGATTCTGATGGATAGGGCATGGACAATATTACAGCATTGTAATCATATTGCGGAAGCTTAAGCTCTAGCCAGCCTGCTCCCGAGCTTATAATTTTAATCTGACTGCCTTCCGTCTTATACTCTCCTGCATCACTGCCAGGATATCCAAGCAAAATTACTCCGCTTTTATAAGCCAAAGGGCTGGCAGCACACAGTCTATCAGGGCTGTCATGATTGCCAGCAATGATAAGAAGGGCACGCTTGCCCTTGCCATTCAGCCGGTCTATTGCCTCATAAAACAACTCCTCCGCTGCGGAGGAAGGATTATATGTATCAAAGATGTCTCCTGCAATAAGAACAAGATCCACTTGCTCTTTTTCTGCAATATCACATAATTCGTCTATAAACTGATGCTGTTCTTCTATTCTGCTTATATTCTCTAGTGCTTTACCCAGATGCCAATCGGATGTATGAAGTATCTTCATTTGCCGCCCTCCAAGTTCCTGATAGAGAGCAGCTGTAAACAACTGCCCTTACACAAATTTTATACCATACACTGCGAAAATACAAACGCAAACAAAAAAAGACTGCCGATTATCTCGGCAGCAGATGTTACTTCTTATTTTTAGAATCTTTTTTAGAATCTTGGTCTTTGCTATTGTCTTTATTGGTTTCTTTTTCTTGGTCTTGTCCATCTTTTCGTGTTTCCTTGGTATCCTTTTTATCGCTGGACTCTTTATCCTCTTGGTCTTGATTAAAACTCTCTTTGTCATCGTCCTTGTTGCTATCATTGTCATTGCTGTTGTCTTTATTTTTATCGTTGCCTTTGTCACTGCTGCTTTCTATTTGCTTTTCTTTGTTTTTGTTTTCTTCTATCTTCTTACCCAATTCTTCATTTTTCTCTTTAATCAGTTCTTTCACGTTCATCACATTGCTTTTTTCTCGATTATTCTCTTTCGGCTTTTTATTATCCAGCGCAGCCTTTATAGAATTGTCATCCTTCTTTTCTATTTCTTTTATCGCTTGCTGCAAAGGCATTTGTTTGATTTCCTCTTCATTGACTTCAGGCTTAACCTCTTTAAACTCATTCGCCAGTATTACCCGACCAGGAGATATATTTTCCTGATGGGATTTTTTGAAGTTTTCCACCTTCGTTTTTTCTAATATAACCTCGTAGCTGTCGCTAATCTTTGACATTGCCTCTGTAGAAGTCTTACTTATTTTTTTTGTTAAGGCCGCTTCTTCCTTTGCGCTATTGGAGGAAACTACTATCATAACGCTGTTTTGAGCATCTTGCTTTATATAGCCATTGTCTTCCGCACGATCAATAATTTGTGCAAGTGCAACATCGATACCTTTGTACTTTATATCTGTTGAAGAATCCAATAGGCTTTGTGCCTCTTCATTATATGCATGTACGCCTATCACTTTGTCAAATCTATTAACAGATAGCTCTAAGCTTGGATTAATATCTACACTAACATAGCTATATGGTGTGTAATAAGCGTAAACACCTGTGGACATCATAGCAAGTATGATAAAGCTGGCTGCAATTGTTGATATTTTTTTATAAATGGATCGCATATTTCGAATCGGTATGATTATTTCATCACCTATATTGCAATTGGGGAGTTTTTTACATTTAATAAAGTCTCCATTTTTTGCTATTACGATTATATAACTACCGTGAATTTCTGCTATTATACCCTTCATCTCTACACCCCCCAATCAATATACTCTCTCAAGCTGTAATAATCACCAGTTAGTATTAGTACTGCTGCTATTACATAATTTCGTGCTCTTTCGATGGTTTTTCGGGGTAGATTTGTTGCCATCTGTATTTCAGCCACTGGTATATATTTCTTTTGTCTAATTTTGTTGGTGATTTCCTTGTTTTCAACAATGAATTTTACAATCTCCATATAGGATTGCTTCGTCCCCTTGTGCTTAGGAGAGCTTTTGGCAATATCACTGAAGGATAGATCAAATATCTCCAGTTCTGATTTAAGCTGCATAATTTCTATTCTTCTCAAATCATTTATTTCTTGCTCAAAATATTGCACCTGTATTTGCTCAGCTGTATTAATATAGTCATATATATTCTCTCCATCATATTCATCAGGGTAAATACTATTAATTGATGAAACATTTTGATGTTTTTTTTCTTTTCTGTAGTAATCAATTATTCTTCTTTTTATAACATTTTGCGCAAAGCTCAAAAAGCTGCCCTTGCCTAAATCAAATTGATTGATTGCCTCTTCAAAAGCCATAAGTCCTATGCTTAGCTCATCATCCTGCCCGTAGATTACATATCTTCCAACACATTTCTCTACTGTAGAAGCGATAAAGGGCTTGTAATCTTGAATAAACTCATTTTTTTCATCTTTAAGAAACCTTATTCTTTCTACTCTTTCATTAATTGTTTCGCTAAAGGAATTCAAGACTTCACCCTCCTTTCGAAAAAAATACCAAAATTACTACCAAAATTTTCTTTTCCTTACGAATTATATAATAAGGACAAGTTTATCCTATTTGATAATGCCGATTCATTATGTAAAATAAACAGCAAATTATCGTTTGTTATCACAAGATTTAATCAAAGTTTCTTGCAGATTTTGCTGAACCAGAACCCGCCACTTATAGAAGTAGGGAGCATATTTTGGCCTTGTTATATATATAACAGAAATATAGTAAAAAAGTCAAATCTATACTTTGAACGTCTTTGAGTTTACATAATTTCCTTACTTCGCATTATATCTTATTATCACTTATTATTTAAGTGTAAGACTATGGTAAATTTGGACTATTTTTTTTGGGGGTGACTATTATGATTTCTATAAACTGCCCTATATGTGGCAAGCTTTTTGAAAAACAGGGCTTCTATGAGGTCTGCCAAAGCTGCTTTTCAAATAACCAAAGTGAATTTGAAAAAGTAAGGGATTACTTATATAACTACTCTAATAAAAACATACAGGAGGTAGCCAATGCTACTGGTGTCTCAATAAGTAAGATTAATGAGTTTATTCGTCAAGGCAGACTTACAAGATCCTGAACATTCCCTGCTATTTCCATACCACAGCAGCGCGCTTTGGTATGGATTATTGTTTTGCTTTCTTTTCTATCAATTAATGTCATGTCCAACTTGCCATTTATACTTTCTAACACCTTGCCTATCATAGCTCCCTTTATCGGTGCTTGCAGCTCTCCGGTATGACCTTGATTTGCTTTTACGATCAATTGATGTTCCTTATCTGAAAAGCTAAGTTCCACATAATTGTCGTTGTATTCCAGATAGTCAAGTCTGGCGCCGGTATATGTAGCAAATCTATACAATTTTCTATTATTCCAAAATCCAATTATAAAACCTGTAAAGCTTTTGCTATGCCA
>JAQSYB010000014.1 GCA_029256365.1 Clostridia bacterium | reverse complement strand
CAGGTTGATAAGAAGCAGTATCAGGATAGAATGAAATATGTTTTGGAATGCCAAGAGAATTTGCAGATTAAACAAGCCGAAGTTGTGAGAATAAATATAAAAGACGGAAGAGTTGCTAGTGTTGTGACCCATCTGGGTGCAGTCTTTAATACAAAGTGCATTGTCATAGCAGCAGGGACCTATCTAAAAAGCAAAATTATTATAGGTGAAGTAAGCTATGATGGAGGACCAAACGGTCTTTTTCCAGCTATGAAGTTGTCTGACTGCTTAGAAGCAGCGGGAATTAGATTGAGACGGTTTAAGACAGGCACACCTGCTAGAATTGACGGAAGAACAGTAGTATTTGAAAAAATGTCAGAACAACCTGGGGATGACAATATTAATACTTTTTCGTTTATGACGGGAGATATAGAACTTGATCAACTTCCCTGCTATTTGACGTATACCAATGAGACTACACACAAAATTATTAGAGATAATCTTCATAGGTCTCCTTTGTATACTGGTGACATTGTAGGTGTTGGACCAAGATATTGTCCTTCAATTGAAACCAAAATTATAAACTTCCCTGATAAAGAAGCGCATCAGATATTCATTGAGCCTGAGGGCGTATTCACCAGAGAAATGTATGTACAGGGTATGAGCTCCAGCCTGCCAGAGGATGTACAAACCGAGATGCTGCATAGCATAGAGGGACTAGAGGATGCGCATATTATGAGACCTGCATATGCCATTGAATATGACTGTATAGACACAACACAATTGAATCTAAGCTTGGAATCAAAGGTTGTTGAAGGTTTATACTTCGCAGGACAAATAAATGGCACATCAGGCTATGAAGAAGCAGCAGCGCAAGGAATCATAGCGGGTATCAATGCAGCTCGAAAGGTACAAAACAAAGAACCTTTCATTCTAGACAGAGCTGAGGGATATATCGGTGTTCTCATAGATGACTTGGTTACCAAAGGAACCAATGAACCTTATAGAATGATGACTTCTAGATCTGAATACAGACTAATACTTCGTCAGGACAATTGTGATTTACGCCTAACACAGAAGGGTTACGATATCGGACTTGTTTCAGAGGACAGATACAATCATTTTATGGAGAAGAAGAAAATTGTTGAGCAAGAGATTGAAAGATTAAAAAATAAAAGGATTACAAGTACAGAGCAGGTTGTTGAATATTTGAGCAAATATCAAAGCGCAGAAATTAGAGGCGGAATTTCCCTATATGAATTTTTAAAACGCCCAGAAATAAGTTATTTTACAATTATGGAAATTGATAATGAGTTTGTGGACTTGGGAAGAGAGATTGGAGAGCAGGTCGAAACGCAGATTAAGTATGAAGGGTACATTAAAAAACAGTTAATGCAGGCAGAACAGTTTAAGAAGCTGGAAAATAAGAAGATGCCGAAGCAAATTGATTATTATAGTATAAAAGGCATATCCCTTGAGGCACAGCAAAAACTTTCTGAGATAAAGCCTGACAATTTAGGGCAGGCCTCTAGAATCTCTGGAGTATCTCCTGCAGACATTTCTGTTTTGATGGTTTATATAGAGCAACTGCGAAGAAGCAGAAGGAGTGAAGCTAGTGAGTAATTTAAAGCTGCAGAATGCGTTTCGAGAGTTAAATATTGAGGCAACACATGAAGCAATAGAGAAATTTGAGCTTTTAAAAGGTCTTTTGCTGGAGTGGAACGAAAAAATTAATCTAACAGCAATAACAGATCCTGATGAGGTTGACATAAAACACTTTGTTGATTCTGCCACATGCTTGTCAACGGGATACATAAAAGATGGTTTGGATATCATTGATGTAGGAACTGGGGCAGGATTTCCAGGAGTACCTCTAAAAATATTAAATGAGAGCTTAAATCTTACCTTGCTTGATTCTTTAAATAAAAGAATCAAATATTTAGATGAGGTTGTAAACAAACTTGATTTAAAAAATGTAACGCTGGTTCATTCCCGTGCTGAAGATGGTGGGGCAAGCAAACTATATAGGGAGAAATATGATATTGCGTTATCTCGTGCTGTGGCAGCGATGAACGTTTTGTGCGAGTATTGCCTTCCTTTTGTAAAGAAGGGTGGATATTTTATATGTCAAAAAGGACCCTCCTATCAAGAAGAACTTGATCATGCTGCGAAAGCAATTGAGGTTCTTGGAGGAAAGCTTAAGGAAGTAAAGAGCTACAAGCTTCCAAACAGTGAAATAACGCATTACATTATCATTATAGAAAAAATCAAAGAAACTCCGACAAAATACCCAAGAAAAGCAGGGAAGCCAGCAGCAGAGCCTATAAAGTGACATGCAGCGCATAATATGTAGAAAGATTATTGCCCTTAATGCGTCATTTATAACAAGAAATAGAAGGAAGTAATATGTTTTTGGCGAATTAATTAAGTTATTATATTATTTTTAATGAATTGTACAAGCTATATTAATTGGAGGAATGATGGACTTGAGTGAGAATTTGGTAGTTTTGAATATATCGGTTGACCGAATAGCACCCAATCCTTATCAGCCGCGAAAAGAGTTTAACAAGTCTGCTTTAGAGGAATTGTCAGCGTCCATTAAACAATATGGGGTGTTACAGCCTATTAATGTTAGAAAAATAGGTGATGATTTTTATGAACTTATTTCGGGTGAAAGAAGGCTTAGAGCCTCAAAGCTTGCAGGTGTCAGTGCTATACCTGCAATTATCAATGAGGTAGTAGAGCAGGATTCGGCTGTCATAGCACTAATTGAAAATTTGCAAAGAGAAGACCTCAACTTTATTGAAGAAGCAGAAGGTTATTACAATCTCATACACGATCATGGTATGACACAGGAAGAACTAGCTCAGAAGGTAGGCAAGAAGCAATCTACTATAGCGAATAAGCTGAGGCTTCTTAAATTGCCTAAGGATGTAAAAATTGCGATATTAAATAATGGCCTTACAGAGAGACATGCAAGAGCACTTCTCAAGCTTCCAGATGAAGCGATGCAGAATAAAGCACTCAAAACAATTCTAAAAAAACAGTTAAATGTCAAAAAGACTGAAGAAATGATTGAGAAGTTGTTGGATGAAGCAGCTGCTGCAAGTCAAGAGCCTAAGACTGAGAGAAAAATGAGGGGCAAGATTAATTACAATATTTATGTAAATACCATAAAGAATACCTACAAGGATATTATAAAGACTGGTTATAACATTGAATATGGTCAGGTTGACAAAGGTGAGTACATAGAGATTACTTTAAAGGTTCCAAAGAATGCATAAAAGCAGCTAACGCTGCTTTTCTTTTTTTTAGAGCCTTATATTTTTCCTGATAGTATAAGTGCGCCCATTAATATAAAAAGCACGCCAGCAGTGTTTTGTATATAATGTGGAGGAACGTATCTTGCCAAATATGTACCTGCAAATACCCCTATAAAGGAAGAGCAGATGAGAGCTAAGCTAGCCCCTATAAAAACCGGAACAACAGAATTTGACTTTGCCGATAACAACATTGTTGCAAGCTGTGTTTTATCTCCTAACTCAGCTATAAATACGAGAAAAAAAGTATAGGCAATCGCTTTTAGCATTTTGACCTCCTTGTGAAGAAAAGTTTTCTAATATATTATATTTATTTTAATCTCTGATATTACACAAGATTTTTTGCTTTATCTTTGCCATAGATTATTAGAAATTTGCAGATATTTGAAGTTTTTACTTTAATAATGGATAAATATAATATATTATAGATATAAGAGTAATTTTTATAATACGGAGTCACTAAGGGGTGTAGGAATGTCAAAATCAATTGCAGTTTTCAACCAAAAGGGTGGAGTTGGCAAGACCACGACAGTAATTAATTTAAGTGCTTGTCTGGCAGCGCGGGGAAAAAAGATTCTAATGATTGATATAGATCCCCAAGGAAACACTACCAGTGGTATCGGAATCGATAAAAATGCGATTCAATATTCAATTTATGATGCGCTTATTAATGGGGTTGACCCAAAGAAATGCATAGTAGAAACCAATCAGGAGAATCTATGTATTATACCTTCCAGTGTTGAATTGGCAGGTGCAGAGATAGAACTGACAACTTTGAATGAGCGCGAATTGAAGCTAAAGGATTGTATTGATAGCATTAGTGATCAATTTGATTTTGTATTTATTGATTGCCCACCTTCCTTAGGACTTTTGTCGATAAATGCCTTATCTGCAGTAGATAGCGTATTGATACCGATACAATGTGAGTATTTCGCTTTGGAGGGAGTAAGCCAGCTTATGAATACCATCAAACTGGTTAAGAAGGGCTTGAATCCAGAGTTAGAGGTAGAAGGTGTCGTGATGAGCATGTTTGATGGCAGAACGAATCTTTCGATACAGGTCGTTGATGAAGTAAAGAAGTACTTCAAAGGCAAGGTCTATACAACCATGATACCTAGAAATGTTAGACTAGCTGAAGCTCCAAGCTTTGGACTCTCGATTATTAAATACGATGAGAAATCAAAGGGTGCAGAAGCTTATTGTGAACTAGCAGAAGAATTTATATATTTAAGTGAAGGTGTAAGCTAATGAAAAAGAATGGATTAGGTAAGGGATTAGGTGCATTAATAAGAGAAAATGAGAAAGAAGTAACGGCATCTGTTACAGAGTTGAAAATTACTGAGCTTGAAGCAAATCAAAGTCAGCCTAGACGTTTTTTTGATGACCAAGCAATGCAGGAGCTATCCGGTTCGATTAAAGAACACGGTGTTGTGCAACCAATTATAGTCAGAAAGCTTGATGACAGCTATCAAATCGTTGCCGGGGAAAGAAGATGGAGAGCTGCAAGGTTAGCAGGACTAAAAACAGTGCCTGTAGTGATAAAAGATTACTCTAACGTACAGGTTATGGAAATTGCGCTTATTGAAAATCTTCAAAGGCAGGACTTGAACTCTATAGAAGAAGCTTTGGCGTATAAGAGCCTGATGGAAGAGCATAATATGACGCAGGAGAATATATCGGATAAAATAGGCAAGAGTCGTTCGGCGATTGCAAATACTTTGAGACTTTTGAATCTGCCAGAAGAAATTAAGAATATGGTTGTGCAGGGTAAAATTTCAGCTGGTCATGCAAGAGCTCTTTTGACAATTGAGGATAAAAAGAAGCAGGTTGAGATTGCACAGAAGATTATTGATCAACAATTGAATGTTCGCGATATAGAAAAATTGGTGATGCAAAAAGATGTCAAAGAAGAAAAGAAAGAGAACAAAAAGGATGTTGAAATAATCGAGCTAGAGGATCGACTAAAAAAAGCCTTGGCGACAAAAGTAAGTATCATACATAAAAAGAATAAGGGAAAAATAGAAATAGAGTATTATAGCAATGACGATTTAGAAAGAATTTTAGAGCTGCTGCAAAAATAGCGGCTCTTTTAAATGGATTTAGAGCCATTATTTTTAAACTGCCAATACCATAACATTAAAAAACGCAAACTTGTCCCTATGGGCATTTAAATGCAAAACAAGCGCTTTGTTTCACGTGAAACAAAATGCTTTCGTGTTTTTAATGTTTCACGTGAAACAAAGGAGAACATCATGATATATTTTGATAATGCAGCAACTACATATCCAAAACCTGAAGCTGTTTATAGAGAAATGGATAAATGCATGAGAGAGTATTGTGCCAATCCAGGTCGATCGGGACATAAGCTCTCAATGGAAGCAGGGAGGGTGGTTTTGGAAGCGAGAGAATTGTTGGCTGAATTATTTCATGCGAAAAAATCAGAGAATATTGTGTTTTGCTTAAATGCAACGGATGCCCTTAATATTGCGATTAAGGGATTGGTTGAAAAAGGGGACCATGTGATTACAACAAGCATGGAGCATAATTCAGTATTAAGACCCTTAAAGCATTTAGAGAATGCAGGGATAGAAACAACAATTGTTCCTTGTGGTAAAACTGGAGAGTTAGATTTATCACATATTGAAAAGGCCATAAGGGGAAACACAAGACTGATTGTCACCACCCATGCATCAAATGTGACTGGAACCATCATGCCAATAAAAGAAATTGGAGAAATAGCACGAAGGAACAGCTTGAAATATATTATTGATACGGCTCAAACTGCAGGCGCTTATCCTATAGATGTTGAGGAGATCAACGTTGATGTACTGGTTTTTACAGGGCATAAGGGATTGATGGGGCCTCAAGGTGTAGGTGGATTCTATGTCAAGGAAGGAACCGCCTTAAGGCAAATGAGAGAAGGCGGCACAGGCAGCATGTCGGAATCTCTTATTCATCCAGAACTGCTGCCAGACAAATATGAAAGTGGGACGCCAAACACACCGGGGATTGCAGGTCTTGCAGCAGGGTTGCGTTTTATAAAGGAAGTCGGAATTGATCATATTAGAATGCATGAAGAAAGAATTACAAGATATTTCTTGGAGCAATTGTCTAAAATAGAAGATGTTATAGTATATGGGCCTGGACCATTGGAGAAACGTGCTCCGGTGGTTTCATTAAATATAGAGAATAAAACCTCTTCGGAGGTTAGTTTTTACCTAGATAATCAATTTGACATCGCAACAAGGCCAGGACTGCACTGTGCGCCATTGGCTCATAATACAATTGGAACTGGTGTCCATGGGGCAGTTAGATTTAGTTTTGGATATTATAATACTGAGGATGAAGTAGATAAGGCTGTAAAAGCCTTGAAATCGATAGTGAAAGAGGAGTGCTGCTAGGATGGAAAGCATTATGTCTATATTAGAAAACAATCTTTACAACATTGTGTTGGTGTTTGGTTTACTGCTGTTTGTCAGCATTATTTGGAATATTATACTGACTTCGCAGATTGCTATATTGCAAGGAAGATATAAGAAGTTCATGAGAGGAACCTCTGGGAAAAACATTGAAGGGGTTATATTGGAGCATTTAGGCAGTCTGCAAAACAACGATGTGAAGTTTGATGCAATTAACAATAAGTTAGTGACAGTACAAGAGCAACTAGATCGATGCATACAGAAACATAGCATTGTGAGATACAATGCCTTTAATGATACTGGAAGTGATTTAAGTTACTCTATTGCACTAATGGATAATTTTGATGATGGAATTACCATAACAGGAATATATGGAAGAAATGAGTTTATAGGTTATTCAAAGCCTCTTGAAGGAGGAAATTCAAGCTATCCACTGTCTGTGGAAGAACAAATGGCTATTAGCAGATGTCAGAAGAAGCGATCAAACAATAAATAATACGAATAAAAAGACCAACTCCACTAAATAATATATGAGGAGGTGGTTTTTTTGAATATTGCGATACAAAAAGGTCTTAACAAGCTGAAAAGCACATTAGAGAGTAAAGGACACAATGTATTTGAAATAGGCGATAATCAGAATGCAGACGCGGTATTATATAGTGAAACGGATACGCACCCATATTATGATGTAAATAATATCCCATCGGTAACGGCAGCGTCTTCGGTGGCCAATGTTGCATATGGGGTTTTATTGGTTAATGTATCAAACAAAACAGAAGATGAAGTGTTGAGAATACTGGACAAAAGGGTTTATAGTCCTTTGTTTTAAATCCAAAGAAAGTGATATTTTGATGTATCACTTTTTTTATGTACAGCTTTACGTGTTTCCAGCCCTTAATTTCATTTGTCTTTTATGGTATAATCTTACTATAATTTAGGTGAAATGAGGTTTGTCATGAATTCATTTTATAAGGTACGGGTTAGTGGTTGGAAGTTATGTGTAATAATTGCGAGTATTATGCTGTCATTGTTTCTCTTAAACATCTTCCTTTCTGAGATAATTAGCACTGACAACGTTTTGGATGAGACCATAAAGTACAATGCTTGGTATTATAGATATGGGAACAACGAAATAGTGAGGCCTTTCAATGACGTTATTATGGAATTAAGTAACGATAGTGGCTGGGAAAAGCTGAATGGTATTGGAAATAGTATAGCAGATGGAAAAAGCAATACCATTTATTATAAAACAAGCCTTCCGAGCAATAAAATTCCTGATCCATGCTTGTTGTTTCAAACCAACGATCATGCATTTGAATTATACCTGGACAAACAATTGATATACAGCTTTGGGAATTTTCGCACCTTTGATTATAAGCACTCTCCGGGCTCGCCGGTTCATCTCATTTCATTGCCTGCAGACTTTCAAAACAAAGAATTGCTAATCGTAATGAAGGCTGTATCAGACGGTCGATTGGGGATAATAAGGACTTTCGAGGTGGGTTCGAAGAGCAATCATTTAATTAGAATGCTTAAAACGAATACATTTCCTTTGACATTAGGAATTTTATATACACTATTAGGGATATCCTGTGGCTTTGTAGGCTTAGTATATCAACAGGGCAGAAAGGCACTGCTTTCACTAGGCTTTTCTTTTGTAACTGTTGGGATTTGGTGTATATCAGAGAACTCCCTTACGCAGTTGTTTTATTTTGAACCGAAGCTTTGGTATTATACAGCGGTTGCCTCTTTCTACTTCATACCTGTTAGTGTATATAACTTTATAAAGAATGTTTCAAGTGCAGACAAGAGTACCTTCAATATATTAATCGGATTGCATTTGATTTTGTTTGCTTCATCACTCGCTCTTGATTTGTCAGGAATCCTTCCTTTTATAGATTCACTCATTTATCATTATATTTTATTGGCTGTTAGTTATATAATTTGTGTGGGAATCGGTACCAAACAATATTTTAGAGGAAGTCGCATTGCCTTAATATATACAATGGGATTCTTTGCTTTTGGAGCCTTTGGACTATATGATATATTGGGTTGGTACTTCGAATTGATAACCTGGAAGTCCAACACAGCAATATGGGGAATGCTAATATTCCAGACTAGTTTACTGCTGGCAGCAATTGCTTATATGCAGCGACTGGTAGACCGCTACTTGTTGTTTAAGGAGAAAATAAAGTTAAAGAACTCGAAGCTTGTAGAAAAAGAAACTAGAATCAATCAAATAATGGAATATGATAAAATTAAAACAGAATTCTTTGCAAATGTGTCTCATGAGCTAAGAACACCATTAAATATAATCAATTCATCCATACAGCTTATTAAAATGTATCATGACAATGGTAAGCTAGGAGGCAATGAGGTTAACATAGATAAATATGTAAGAATCATGAGCCAAAACAGCAATCGTCTTACCAAGCTTGTAGACAACATTATCGATATGACCAAAATAGAATCTGGTTTTTACAATCTGGAATTCAGGAAGGTAAATATTGTAGCTGTTGTTGAAAATATCACGATGTCAATAGAAGGATATGCAAAGAATAAAGGCCTTGATCTAATCTTTGATACGAATATAGAAGAAAAGATGATGCCTTGTGATATCGACACCATTGAAAGAATTATGCTGAACCTGCTTTCTAACGCTGTAAAATTCTCAAAGCAAGGGGGAGAAATAGTTGTTTCCTTAATAGATGAAGGTGAAGCAGTTGTTATTGAAGTCAAAGATACTGGTATTGGTATATCAAAAGAAAAGCTTCAAAAAGTTTTTGATAGATTTGTGCAGGTAGACAAGTCCTTTACTAGGAAAAATGAAGGGAGTGGGATAGGACTGGCTATTGTAAAGTCTCTGGTAGAATTGCATGAGGGCAGTATTGAGCTGATAAGCGAACTGGGTAAAGGGAGCAAGTTTAGAATAAAGCTTCCTGCCAAATTACATCAAAATGTAATACTAGAGGAAGCTCTATCAATTCAATCTAAGGATAAGGAAGGCAAGGTTGCGATAGAATTTTCGGATATATATGATAGTTAAAATGAAGGCATTTGCCTTCATTTTTTCATGTGCTGAAGGAGCTTCGAATATAGTACATCAACAGTAGCATCAGATATGCTGATACCATTCCAAATCTCTACCGCTGCAACTGCTTGTGCAACCAACATATATAAGCCATTGTACGCAGGAATTCCAGAATCTATAGCCTGCTGCATGAGTTGGGTGCAGAAGGGATTATAAATAAGATCAACTACAGCATTAAATTTTGTAGTCTGTGCAATATTGAGAGGAGCAGCGGCTACATCTGGATACATACCCACGGGAGTACAATTTACAAGAAGGCTGCCTTGGTTTATATGAGCAAGCTGATCATAAGTGATAACATGATGCTTTTCAAAGCCATGAACACCAGCTGGGTCTCTTGCAACAATATAAAGGTCAGAAATTCCCATATCCTCCAAATAAGCAGCCACAGATCTAGCAGCACCGCCGCTGCCTAAAATAACGGCTGTTTCGCCCTTTGTTTCAATATGATACTTGGTCAGCAGTCTTCCAAATCCAATATAATCTGTATTAAAGCCCGTCAATGACCCGCCGTCATTTAAGATTGTATTAACTGCGCCAATTTTCTTAGCCTCTGGTGAAATTTGGTCCAAGTACTCCATGACTTTAACCTTATAGGGGATGGTCACGTTGACACCTTTTATATCTAAGGCTTGTATACCTTGTATTGCCTTCTGTAAAAGGAGAGGCTTAACTTGATACAAGCTATAGGTAGCATTTAAGTCCAAAAGCTGATATAAATTATCGTGTATCGCAGGTGAAAGGCTATGCTGTAGCTTTTCGCCTATTAATCCAAAAACTTTCATATGCAATCTCCTTTAATATGTTGAACTTAGCAGATCAAGCAATGCCATAGCTGCAGCGGCCTCAACCACTGGAAGTGCTCGTGGAACAATACAAGGATCATGGCGACCCACAATCTCAATAAAATCATTCTCAAGAGTATTTATGTTAACTGTCTTCTGCGGAACAGCAATGGAAGATGTTGGTTTAAAGGCTGTTCGAAAAGTAATGGGCATGCCAGTACTGATACCGCCTAAAATCCCACCGCAGTGATTGGTGAAGGTGCGTACTTCGCCATTATTCACATAAAATTCGTCGTTTGCCTCAGTACCCCTCATTTTGGCCAAATCGAAGCCATCGCCAAATTCGATTCCCTTTACTCCTGGTATCGAAAATACAAGATGAGAAAGCACACTCTCAATGGAATCAAAGAAGGGCGAGCCAATTCCAGCTGGAAGATTCATGATCGCAGTTTCAACAATTCCACCAATAGAATCCCCCTTTTCCTGTACATCAAGAACCTTATTTTGCATAACTGGACCAATTGCAGCGTCAATTGTAGGGAAGTCCTTGGAATATAAGTCAGAAAAGTCGTGCTTGCTCAAGTCCAATTCTCGTAAGGACAAATCACAAATTGTACCAATCTGATATATATGGCTGATAAACCTGATATGATGCTTCGCCAAAAGCTGTTTGGCAATGCCGCCAGCGAAAACCAATGCCGCAGTAAGTCTTCCGGAGAAGTGTCCGCCGCCTCTGTAATCATGAAAGCCCTTGTATTTTATAAAGCCAGTAAAGTCAGCATGGCCAGGTCTAAGGAGGTCTTTTGTTTTTTCATAATCCTTAGACTGATGATTTGTATTTCTGATAAAGGCACATAGTGGAGCACCTGTGACTTTGCCATTGAAAACACCGCTTAATATTTCAAATTCATCCTCTTCGTTTCTAGTTGTTGCTGTTATAGTGTTTCCTGGACGTCTTCTCTGCAGGTCTTTGGTTATCGCAGAAAAATCAAGCTCCAAGCCAGGTGGCAAATGATCAACGATGATACCAACACCCTCACCATGGGACTCGCCGAATATCGTATATTTAATTGTATTACCCCAAGTTCCGCTCATTTAAATTACCTCCAAGCATTTTAAAATCCTCAAAGAAGCTAGGATAGGATTTTTCAATAACACCGCTGTTGTATATTCTTATCGGTTCCTTACATTTTGCTGCAGCTATAGCCAATGCCATAGCAATTCTATGATCACCCCAGCTGTCAACTTCTCCGCCCTTTAGCTGCTCTACACCATGAATTGTCAAGCTGTCCTCGCCTTCCAGTATTTTTGCACCCAGTTTATTCAATTCTGAAGTGATTGCTTTTAACCTATCACATTCCTTGATGCGCAGTCGAGCTGCTCCAGTAATCTTACTGGTACCATGGCTCAAAGCTGCTACAACAGCTAAAACTGGTGCGATATCTGGGCACTGTGAAACATCAGCATCAAAAGCATGCATTTTAGAATGTTTTGATGTCACATAACCTGCGTTGTAGGAAAGCTTTGCACCAGAATTCTCCAATATTTTCAATATTGCCTTATCCCCCTGACAGCTGCTTTGTGACAAGCCCGCACAGGTTATATCGCCAGACAGGGCTCCTGCAGCCAGCCAGAAAGCAGCCTGTGAGTAATCACCCTCAACAGCAATCTGAGCGGGTCTGTAACATTGGTTTCCCTTTATAAAAAATTGCTCATAATGATTATTTTCGATATGTATTCCAAAGCATCTTAAAGCTTCTATCGTGATATCGATATATCCTTTAGATTCAAGTGGAGACGTAATAATGATTGTTGAATCAGCGTTCAATAGAGGCAGGACAAACATAAGCCCTGTTATAAACTGTGAACTGATACTACCCGACATTTGGAACAAGCCAGGCTTAAGTCTCCCTTCTATTTCTATGGGCAAGATGTTGCTTGAATAAAAAATATCCTGCTCTTTAAAAATATCAAAATAAGGTGTAAGGGGACGATGAGGCAAATTGCCTATGCCGGTATAAGTGATACGATTGCTGCTGAGAAGACCAAGAGGAATCAAAAAACGAAGGGTTGATCCTGATTCATTGCAATCAATCAGCACATCCTGTTCTTGAGAAGCCAGTCCACCTTCTATAATAAGGCTGTCTGCCAACTGTGTAATTTCTGCACCTAAGGCTTGTACGCCTTTCATAGTTGCTAGTATATCCTTAGACAATAATACATTACTTATGATACTCTGACCTTCTGCTAAGGCGGCTGCAATAATAGCTCTATGGCATAAGCTTTTAGAGGGAGGGATCAATATATTTCCTTTTAAAGGAGCAGGAGTAATCTCTACTATTTTCATATTTCATCTCCCAATTTATATAATAAAGCGATCTAAGGCAGTCTTTTCAATCTGGTGGATATAAGCATTTCCGATATTCCTAAGAAGGATTAAATTCATGTGACCCTCTTTGGACTTTTTATCGTGACTGATAATATCTAATAGCTTTGCTTTATCCATAAGAGGCATTTCAGTTGGAAGCATACAAATCTTCAACAGCTCTTCAATGGCCTCATGAGTTCCTCTTTCAGTCAAATTCATAGACTCACAGCTTTTCGTGATCTGCAGCATGCCTAGACCAACTGCTTCGCCATGGGTGTATTTCTGATAGTCATAATATTTCTCAAGGCCATGGCCTATGGTGTGACCAAAATTTAAAAGCTGCCGCTCTCCTCTATCCATTTCATCTTTTTGGACAAAATTGGTCTTTATGGAGCAGCAGGTATGGATAATATCCTTTATATTGCTTTTTATAGCATCTAAACTACCAGCAGTTAACATCATGTTAAAAAGATTAGAATCCTTAATCGCACCATATTTAATTGCTTCGCCAAGACCGTCGCTGTATACTTTTGGCGGCAAGGTCTCAAGCAGGGAGGGGTCTATGTACACTGCCTTGGGATGATAAAAACAACCAGCAAGGTTTTTTCCTGCGCGGCAAATCCAGCCAAATCCCCAACAACTCCGCCTCCAAAGGCTACCATTAAGCTGCTCCGATCAATCTCAAGCTCAGCGAGTTTACTATAAACATAATTCAAGTTGATTAAGGACTTGCTTTGCTCACCTGGGGTAATCGCGATTTTGCTCACCTTATATCCAGCATTTGACAGACTGGTTTCGATAGTCTTTCCATACAGCTGATCCAATGTGCTATCCGTCACAACCACAAGGGAGCTTCCTTTGTACCACTTGGAGAGCAGCTCACCTAGGGCGTTGAGTAGACCATCCTGTATGTGTATATCATAACTTACGCTGCTTAATTTTGAGTGAATAACTTTCATGGCAATACCTCGTAAAAAGTCTCGTTATTTCATACTTACTATTTCCAATTGTAGCAAACATTATATGAAATATCCACCAAACAGTGGCAGAAAAAAAGGAAGTCTCGGCTTGCGCCTTAGCTTCCTTCACTATTTGTTACGAGCATAGCATTGCTTTCGGTAAAATCATTTTGAAATAGATTGGCTCCCAAGGTTTGTTTTCTATTTTGCATCTTCCACATGTTATATCTTACGCCTTTTGAAATGATATTTGCCATATTCATCACTAAGCTCAGCCTGGTGTTCTGCAGCACCATAATTTCCATAAAACCGCTCATATTAACGATGCCAGTAATGTGCATATTCCCTACCTGAGGCAAAGCTTTGTTTACTCCAGAACCAGGAGAAAGAGGGCCCTCTTTTATGTTAACAAATCCGATTCTTTCAAACTTACCTAAGGATGCATCAATTGCAATTACAAAGGGATTCTGATAGTTTTTCAAATCTTGTAAGTGATCTGCAAGATTTTTAGCATGAACAGGGCTGTCAAGTGTGCCGAGAACATGGACGTTCTTATAATTCATATCTTGGATTTTATATCCTATTAGTGGTCCAAGACAATCGCCTGTAGCGCGGTCTGTGCCTATGCATACAAAAACGATGTCATGATAATTGTCGTTGTAAAGCTTGCTAAAGCATTCCTCAAAGTAGGCGCTGAAATATGAGAAAGCAAATTGCTTGTGTATGTCGATGGATTTTTCAAACTTTATGCTTAGCATGGGCAACTCCTTCGTATGTTTATTTGTTATCATTATTACCCACAAAGGCTTGTCAGATACAGATTATGTCATTTCAATTGAAAAAAGTATAGAAACTCATAGGGATAGTGTTATAATTTAGATAATAAATAAAAATCTAGAAAAATAAGCAAATGAGGAAACAAAAACCTGCTTCTTCCGTAAATACAATGTGAGGTGTTATTTTGAAAAAGAAAAACTCCAATATAAAAGCTACCGGGGTATTGCTTGTACTTATACTTATGCTGATGGTAGGCCTAATATACATAAATAATATAAACAGTATGAGCAGCTTGGCATCAAAGGGAACCAAAAGTCTTTCTGTTGTTGGACGTGTAGACGCAAAAGAGAAGAATAGTATGGTTTGCAGCGTGGATGAGCTGTTGGCTGAAGCCACAGGAGTGGTGGTAAGGGTACAAAATATAACGGGCGAAGAGGTGTGGAACAAGAGCTTAGCAAGCAATGTTTTGGGCATGAAAAGTGCGGGGGACAACTTGTATGTATTAGATAACAGCAAAAGACTCTATTGCATGTCAAAAAGCGGGCAGGTGCTGTGGGAGAAGGAATTGGATGGAGAAATAAAGGACTTTTATATCGAAAGAAGCGGGGATGTTCTCCTTGATTATACATACAGTGGTGGTGCCAAAATACAGATTTTGAGCGGTAAGGGGGTAGATGAAGGCAGCATTGTTTTGGAAAATGCGCAGGTAATTTCATTTGCTTCCGGTAAAGAGGAGAACACATTAAGTGTGATTGATATATCTTCACAAATTATAAAGACGAAGATATTAACATTAAACCTCAAAGGGGAGCTTGTATGGTCTGAAAACATTGACAATCAAATCATACCAATGTTGGGTTATAGCAAGGATAATTCACTCATCGCCATAGGGGAAAAGGCTATATACAAATATAAGGATAAGAGTAAAAATCAAAACAAGCTGGAACTCAACAAAACCATATATAATGCCAGTATAAGTGAGGGTGGGATTGCCGCTGTGGTCAGGAATAAAACGGGCTTCGAAGTGATTTGCTACGATTCCAATCTAAAGGAATTGGGGCATCTGCAGCTTGACCAGGCGCCAACAGGCATAAACTTAGGCAAAAGCAATTATATAATATATTATAGCGAAAAGCTGTTGTTGGCAGACTTAAAAGGCTCTATACTGGGAGAGTATAAGTCAATGCCAGAAATAAAGAAGGCATATTTCAGCTCTGACGACAGTATCATTTCCCTGTCGGATAGACTAATTCAAAAGCTTGGATATAAATAGGAGGGCATTATGAACTGGATAGACCTTTGTATTATTATATTTCTAGCCGTAGGCACCTTAACTGGAATTCGTAGGGGCTTTGTAGCTTCTATCACCAGTGTCGCTTGTGTAATTGTATCGATTATTGTAGCAAAGACCTATTATAATACAGCCGCTTTGTTTCTATTAAACAATACATCCTTAAAGGACAGCATCATTAAGTTTATGGTTGAAAAAAAGGTATTAGAAGGCTTCAATGGCTTTATGCCGGGAAGCACCTTGCCTGCATTTTACAGTGAATATTTTACGAAGGATGTACATACCTTTGTTAGCATAGCAATCATCAACCTGATATCCATCATATCGATATTTTTGGTGGCAAGATTTCTGCTTGCCATTGTTGAGGGTTATGTCAAAAGTGCCGCTGAAATGCCAGGACTAAATGAGATAAACAAATTAGGCGGTGGAGCAATTGGCTTTGCCAAAACAGTTTTACTGCTGTTATTGATATTTGCAGCAATTATACCGATGGCGAATATCATTCCTTGGGTGGGATTTAAAGAAGCGGTCCAGGGCTCGCAGCTGGCAAAATATTTCTACTCATATAATTTCATATTAGGCTGGATTTGGAATTCTGCTTTGGATTTGATTAAATAGGAGGTCTATGGAATGAGAAAGAATAACTTCGCAGCAGGTATACTGCTGATATTTTTAGGTGTGGCATTTTTCTTAAAGAATTATAATATTTCTGTTATAAATAGCATGCTGGTATTTGGAGGCTTATATTTCTTTTATGAATACGCAGCAAAAAAACACCAGCCCCATTTGATATTTGGAATTATACTAAGTGCGACTGGTGCCATTATGCTCTTAAAGGACTTAAACAAATTAAACTTTGATATAAGTGGAGAGCTATTTTTAATGGCACTAGGTGCAGTTTTCCTGTTTTTCTATTTTACCAGGGGGATCCTTGGCTTTGTTTTCCCAGGATATTTATTGCCTGCCATTGCGATATATTCCATGATAGACAACAACATAAACAGTGATTATATATGGCCAGGTTTTTTCATTTTACTAGGCTTGGCATTTTATTTGATTTATTTTACTGCTTTTATACACAAAAGCAGCTGGCCTTTGATACCGGGAACGATACTCATTCTATTTGGATTAATTGCCTTTGCCTTCGCATTGGGAATCATATCAATTGATATGTTAAGATCCCTGGAGCAGTATCAAAACTATATTTTATCAGGAGCGATCGTGCTCTTGGGAGTAGGGCTGCTTTATAGAGGCTTGAAGAGATGATGAAAAATAATAACCCTAGGATTTCAATATCCTAGGGTTATTTCTATAAAATAGACCTATAAAATAAAATGATTAAAGCAAGAGCAAAACAAAACACAATCGCACCAAACAAAGGGAATCTCTTAGTGGTTATTCCATCAAGCTTCATTGTTAGTCTATCTTCAAAATTTGGAAATAAGTCAGTGTGATTCACCTCTGATAAATCCATGGAATTTAGATGAAAGGGCAGGGGTTTTACTTTAATTGTAAAGCTATCATCTAGTAAAATTGAATGATTGGTGATTCTGCTATTGAGATCTTGTTCCATTGAAATTTGTTCTAATATATCTAAGATTGCATCGGCCTCAATATTAAACATAATATAGTGTTCTTTTGAGGCCGTAAATGAAGATGTCACAATAAGATTAAGAAGTATTCCAAGGATTATAAAGATGAGAAGTGCTAGTACTTTATATTCAAGCTTATCAAACCAATATACAGTTGTATAAGCGATGAAATAAAACACCGAATTTAGGCTTTGATATCTAAAAAAGAAGGCTCCTTTAAAAATAATGACAAAACCCACAACCAATAAGATGATTCCGATTATAAGCATATGAATTTCCTTTCTATAACAAATATGATAGCACTATTATACATTATTTTCCAAGAAAGTGATATATAATAAAAAACTAGTGTTGGGTATGAGCCAACACTAGTTTTTTACTGGAAGGATGATTATTTTTTTGCATCTATTACGATAGAGGAGTTGGAAGTATGTGCATTGATAATGATTTTATCATCGAGGCTGTCAAAGTTGGCACTTTTTATTTGAGCAGTTGACTGCATGGTAAAGCTTTTTTTGTCTACAAAGTAATTAAGCTGCGGCAAGTCAACAGATATACTTCCTAGGGAGGTTGCAGCATCAATCATGCAGCCACAGGTCTCGCTGTTATTAAGAGCAATTACTATTTTTCCATTTGAAGTACGTAAATTGTAATTGCCTTCTAGGGAGCTCATCTTATAGATTCCATCTAATATGATAGAACCATTGCTGGTTTTGGCATCTAGCTTATCAAATTTGCAGTTGTCAATTTCTATTTTGCCATTTGAGGTACTCAAATCTGCAAAGGCAGCAGCAGTTCCGGAAGCAATAATTTTGCCATTGCTGGTGACTGCTTCTATTGTTTTGCTTTGACAATTAATCAATGATATTCTGCCATTTGAGGTATTGGATTCGATGTTATCCACTGTGATGTCCATCAGCTCGCACTTTCCGTTGGTGGTAATAATATTTAAGTTGCTCAAGTGCTTTGGCAGCATGACTTCTATTTTACCCCAAGTTCTGCTGGGGAATTGTGTTTTAAAGCTTATCGAATTATCTGTCTGAGAAACCTTGAAATACTCCTCAATGGATAGGTTCGGTATGGAGGTATTCACATAAAGGTTTAACACTAGATTGTTCTCGCTTGTTGGGTTGACGAAAACAGCAAAGTTGCAGGTATCAACTGATATTTCTGCATTGTCTGCCAACTCATAGTGATAATTCTTGTTGTACTGATATTTGTCATAGCCTACGTCTATAAAATTACCCAGATAATTTACCATTCTGTCTGTAAATTTTACAGCCGAATCTGCAATGTCATTGCCGAAGGCTTCCATGCGCTTTGCAAAGTCATCCCCAAACTTTTCGGAGTTAGAGCTGAATTTTTCTGCACTGGTATTTAAAGTTGAGCCTAGCTTTTCTGCAACCTTATTTGCCTTTTGCTGAAGCTCCTGCATTTTTTCCTCGAATTTCTTTTCATTTTTTCTTGCGTCAGTTTCAAAGTCCGCATTATTTTTGCCCACTGCCTCCAAGAGCTTATGAGCTTCCTCTGCAGTAATCTTACCCTCCTGCAGCATTTTTAATATGAGCATTTTTTCTTCCATTTCATTTCCTCCTATTTCTTTAATAATTCTATTGCTTCTTCTGGGCTGATTTCGCCTCGATCCAATTGCTCTAGTATGTCTTGGTTTTTGCTTGGACTATAAAGGATTTGATTCTTATAACCTAAGGACTCTATTAGAGAATCAAGCTTACCCTTTACAGTGGGATAAGAAATTCCTAATTCACGCTCTATTTCTTTTATGTTGCCGCGATTTTTTATGAAAATCTCAGCAAACTCAATTTGCTCCTTGGGAAGCTGATGAAATTTAGATAGGGTAAAGCTGCCTCGTATGGTGCTCTCGCAACTGTAGCATTTGAACTCAGTAACCTCTATGGCACCACTGCAGATAGGGCATTGACTTAGTAGTTCCTTTTTCATAAATTCACTCCTCAAATGGATTAATTTCTCATCTTAATTCTAATTATAGTATCATTATTAATAATGTCAATATGAATATTAATATTATTAATAAAAAATTAAATAATATTCAATTATTCAATATGAACATAAACATTGTATACTTTTGTTTGCTGGATAATGGGATGTGAAATGGACTGCAAGGGCTTTTGCAAAAGAACGTATTTAATAAATCAATAAATACAAAATAATATAGTATATAGAAGGAAAAACAATTATTATATTAGTATAGGTAAAAAGATAAAAACTTTAGGAGGATCAATATGTCAAAAATTGATGCAAGAGGATTGGTATGTCCACAACCGGTAATCATGGCAAAAAAGGCCTTGGAACAGCTTGAAACCGGAGAGATCATCACAATTGTAGACAATGCCACAGCAAAAGAAAATGTATGCAGGTTGGCAGCCAATATGAACTGTCAGTATGAGATAGAGGAAAAAGAAGGCTGTTTTTATGTAAAGATTATTAAAATGGAAGCAAACAAAGAAAAGGCTGAAAACAATGATTTTGTAATTGTTATTACTACGGATAAGCTTGGAGCTGGTGAGGCGGAGCTAGGACAGCTGCTAATGAAAACCTATACCTATACATTAAACGAAACAAAGCCATATCCAAAGGCTGTCATATTTATAAACAGTGGAGTAAAGCTGGTGGTGGAAGGCTCAGAAGCCTTGGAAAACATTCAAAAGCTGGAAGAAAAGAATATTGAAATAATTAGCTGTGGTACTTGCTTGGACTTTTATAATATAAAGGATAAGCGGAAGGTTGGTATTGTAGGAAACATGTACACCATAGTAGAATATATGAATAATGCAGCAAAAGTAATAAATATTTGCTAAAGAATATGAAAGGCAGGTTGTGATATGGATAATTTCTTTACGAATATATCAGAATACTTTCGTATAGACTCAGAAATGTTATATTATTATATATCCCTGGCTATAAAGATTGCATTTATATTTGTTTTGGCAAAGCTCGTTACAGTGGTGTTGAACAGGGTTGTGGTCAATATATTCAAGCTTTATCCTAGATTTAAATTTGATGAAAGAAAATCTGGGACCTTGCTGGGAATCCTTAGAAGTATTATTAAATATGTAGTATACATTATAATGGGGATATCCATATTGGATATCCTTATATTGTTTGAAGATCAATATAGTGTAGGAGATTATATAACCGTCAATGGAGTGACTGGTACAGTAGAGGATATTGGATTGCGTATTACACATATTCGTTCTTTTAAAGGAGAGCTGCACATTATTCCAAATGGAGAAATCAAAGCAGTTACCAATTCCTCTAGAGGCAATTCCTTGGCAATTATTGATGTAGGAGTAGCCTATGAAAGTGATCAAGAAAAAGCCTTAATAGCATTAAATACAATAGCAGAAAACTATTTTGCTAATAATCAGGACAAGGTTGCAGAAAAGCCAGAGGTACAGGGTATAATAAAATTAGGAGAATCCGATGTGGTGCTTCGAACAATTATAAAGACTCAGCCACTTATTCATTGGAAGGTTGAAAGAGAAATGAGAATGTTGATTCTTGAGACCTTCAAAAAAGAGAATATTGAGATACCGTATCCTAGAAGAGTTATATTAGAAAGACAATAGGGCGGGACCAACTTTTTATAAATTTAAATTTTGGAGGAGGAGGGATTTTGTGTATTATCCCAAGCAGTTTAATTTAGGCGATGTTGTAGAAACAAAAAAGGAGCATCCATGCGGCAGCAAGCAGTGGGAAGTAATAAGAGTGGGGGCAGATTTTAAGATAAAGTGTTTAGGCTGCAGCAGAATTGTTATGCTGCCACGTCCGAAATTTGAAAAATCAGTCAAAAAAGTGATTAAATCCGCGGAAAACCTTGAAAACGTTTAATAAAATAGTTGATTAATGCTTGACACAGTGATATAATACTTAAATGCGTGGAAACGCAAATATCCCTGCTCTATCCCGAGTGGTAGGGCCGTTAGTCCGTGGGGAGGAGGTGAAACTTATGAATAGATATGAAACGATTTACATTTTAAAGCCAACCGTTGCAGAAGATGGTATAAAAGCTCTTGTAGAAAAGTTCAAGGGTATTGTTGAAGCAAATGGCGAAATCGAAACAATCGACGAGTGGGGTAAGCGAAAGCTTGCATACTTAATCGATGATATCGGTGAAGGCTACTATGTATACATGAAATATAAAGCTGATACTGCAGTTCCAAAGGAATTGGATAGAGTATTCGGTATAACTGAAGATCTTTTGAGAAACATGACTATAAGATTATAAACTAATATGAAAATAGGTGGTGCTTTAGTATGAATAAGGTTGCGTTAGTAGGCCGATTAACAAAGGACCCCGAGGTTAGATACACAGCTAACAATCAAACAGCTATTGCAAAGTTTACTATAGCGGTAAATAGAATGTTTAAACAAGAAGGCCAGCCTGATGCTGACTTTATACCAGTCGTTGTATTTGGTAAACCTGCAGAAAACTGCGGTAAGTACATCGGAAAAGGTAGACTTGTTGCTGTATCTGGTAGAATCCAAACAAGAAGCTGGGATGACCAAGAAGGCAAGAGACATTTTGCAACAGAGGTTATAGCAGATGAAGTACATTTCCTAGATAAAGGAAATGATGCCAATAAAGGTTCGGGTAGTGATGCAAGGAAGGAATCTGGTGATTTCTACCCTGCTGAGGAAGAAGACGATCTACCATTTTAGTATGATAGGAGGGAAATAAATGCCAAGAGAAGAAAGAGGCGGCAGAGAAAGAAACGCAGGCGGTTTCGGCGGCGGTAAAATGAGAAGACCTAAGAAGCGCGTTTGTAATTTCTGCATAGATAAAGTTGAACACATCGATTATAAAGATGTAAATAAAATAAGAAGATATGTTAGCGAAAGAGGAAAGATTATTCCAAGAAGAATTTCTGGAAACTGCGCGAAGCATCAAAGACAAACAACAATCGCAATAAAGAGAGCTAGAAACATAGCATTCTTACCATTCACAACTGATTAATGATGAGTTTAAAACCCGATGTAATTGCATCGGGTTTTTTATTTTTTATAAACAAATCATATAATTGATGATCAATAAAACATAAATTAGAATTGTTTGCAAAAACAGGCATAAGCCCATGAGTTGCTTGAAGTATAGATGTGTGATAATATTTAAAATAGACCATACTCCGCTCATTACCTAGTTGCAAGGCAGGAGTTGTTCAAAATGGAACGAATACATATAGGTTACAAGAAAAATTCGGGGGTGGATATTTTGTTTAACCAGGATACCGATATAACAAAAAATATTAGAGTAATTGAGTTTCTAAAAAGTGAGCTGCTTACAGGTGTAGCGGCCCTTTATCAGAATTTGATAAAGGGTACTAAGGTAGGGCAAGAGGTTCTTGTAGACATACTGGCAAATCTTATACTTGTCACATATCTTCTCGGAAAAAGATTAGGTATAGCAGCGGCTGTAATTGATTCAAAGATTATGGAAAAGATAAGAATAGGAATGATTGAGGAGCACGAAACAGAGAAGTGGTATGGGGACCTTTCTGACTTGTCAGAGTATATGACAAAGCTCAGAAAGTAGGGGTGACGATGAGGACTATGAATGCCCGTGCTTTGGTAGAAGGCGCTATACTAGCAGCATTGACTGCAATAGTGGGGATTGCCTATAATGTGCCCATTGTTGGAATGATTGCTATGTTTTGGCCTGTTCCGATCATATTAGTAGGTTATAGAAATGACTTCAAGACAAGTATTCTATCCGCTGTGGTTGCTGCTGCTATTATTGGACTTCTGGTTAACCCCATCATAGCCTTAATATTACTCATGGTATATGCTTTGCCAGGAGCGATGATAGGTTTGATGATGAAGAGAAATGCAAGCCCTTATACAACCATACTTGTAGGGGGACTGATATTTGCATTTACAGCGATATTAGAATTCGTGCTCATGCTGGAAATGTTGTTTGGAAAGAGTGCCCTTGAGCTCCTATTGAATCTTGGGAAAGCTATAGACGATTATAGCAGGTATTTGATAGATATGTTTCAAAGTGCAACTGAAATATACAGACAGCTGGGAGTTGACGAAACGGTTGTCATGGAGCTTATGGATAAATTTAGTGCGTCGATTGAAGGGGCAATATCTACTTTGCCCGCAGTGGTGATTTTAGGCGGCATATTTGTAGCCTTTATCAACTTTAAGCTTGTTAGATTGATATTACGAAGAATGGGCTACCACATTGAAGATATAAGAAGATTCTCTGAATGGAGATTAAATGAAAAGCAAAAGGTTCCAATGCTGATTATTACAGCAATAACACTAGGATTAGGCTTTATCAAGATAGCTTCTGTACAATATATTTATACAAATTTGCTTCCATTAATCATGTTTGTTTATGGATTGCTTGGATTATCCGTTGTCACGCATTTTGCTGAAAAAGCAGGGCTGAAGTATGAGATACCAAAGCCGCTAATCATATTATTTATAGGGACCCTTTTGTTGACACTAAAATTTATATTTCCGTTTATAGGAATGTTTGACCTGACGGCAAATGTAAGAAGACTAGATAGAAACATCCATGGAGGTGTGCAATGAAGCTACGGAAGTTTTCAGGAGCCTTAACCAAAGATACCAATTTATATCTTTGGATTATTGCGGTTTCTGTATTAATAATAGGCCTTTATGATTACAGACTAGGTTTGGCAGGAATATTGGTGCTGCTATACCTTGTCATACACAATATGAGAACAGCAACCCGCAACAAGGAAGAACTGCGGCACTATATAGAGAATCTTTCTGAAAGTGTTGATATCGCAACCAAGAATGCCGTACTCAATATCCCATTTCCCTTGGTTATCGTGGATGAGGAAGGCTTTATTAACTGGTACAATATGATTTTTTCTAATATATTTCAGGGTGAGTACATACTAGACAAACGCCTTTCCAATTATTTGGGTGGTGTTGATCTAGGAAGAATATTAAAAAATGGCACAGAGGAGTTCAAAAACATCAATATCAAAGACAGATATTATGATGTATACTGCAATTTGATTGATATCAAGGAAAGTAGTGCCAAAAGAAATATAATCATCATGTACTTAGTAGAAAAAACAGATTATATCGAAATAAAAAACAGATACAATGATGAAAAAGCAGTCATTGCTACGCTTATGATAGATAACTATGAAGAGGTGCTGAAGGATATTGATGAACTGGCAAAGCCTGCTGTAATTGCTGAGATAGACAGAAGAATCAAAGCCTGGGCAGCTACCTGTCATGCTTCGATACAGAAATACTCAAATGGTGAATATATACTGCATTTTACACATAAACAATTAACCGAAATAGAGGAAAAACGCTTTGATATTCTAGACTCTATTCGTGAAATTAATTCAGGCAATAGAATACCTATTACCATCAGTATCGGGGTAGGTGTAAATGGAAAAACAATTGATGAGCTGCAAAAACTCAGCCACAGCGCTATGGATATCGCTTTGGGCCGTGGGGGAGATCAAGCAGTTGTCAAGGACAATGATAAGCTGTCCTTCTATGGCGGAAAGACAAAAGCTGTAGAAAAGCGTACCCGTGTAAAAGCGAGAGTCATCGCTTATGCCCTAAAACAGCTCATTGAGCAATCCGATAATGTGATTATACTTGGTCATGAAATGCCAGATTTGGATTGCATGGGCTCAGCATTGGGAATATATAGATGCTGTAAAAACTTAAATAAAGAGGTAAATATCGTACTGAACAAGGTAAATGCAGCAATAGCAAATCTCTGGACTGAGCTGGAGGAAGATGAGGAATACAATGGTGTATTTGTAAGCTCACAGGAAGCGATGCAGAATTGTACAAGAAACACATTGTTGGTAGTGGTAGATGTTCATAGACCAGGATTTACAGAGTGCAAGCAATTGCTGGAAAAGACAGAAAGAGTAGTGGTAATAGACCATCATAGAAGAGGTACAGAATTTATAGACAATGCGGTAATAACATATATTGAGCCATATGCCTCATCAACCAGTGAGCTGGTGACTGAGATTCTTCAATACATGTTTGAAAAGTCTAAGATCAAGCAAATTGAAGCAGAAGCCCTGCTGGCAGGCATATTCATAGATACCAAGAACTTTTCCTTCCAGACTGGAGTTAGAACCTTTGAGGCAGCATCCTTCCTGCGAAGAGTGGGAGCAGATACAACCTTAACAAGACAGCTGTTCCAGGATGATATGGAAACCTTCCTGACCCGTGCAGGTGTGGTAAAGAGTGCTACAATGTTCAAAAGCAATATAGCGATATCAACAATACCCCGTGATGCAAAGTCTCCAGCCTTGGTTGCGGCGCAAGCGGCAGATGAGTTGTTGAACATAAAGGGTATCAATGCATCCTTTGTATTGTCACAGGTAAACGATGATGTATTTATCAGTGGAAGATCCTTAGGTGACATCAATGTACAAATTGTTTTAGAAAAGCTAGGGGGCGGAGGCCATTTAACAGTAGCGGGAGCTCAGCTGCCTGGTATCTCTATAGAAGAAAGCATAAATAAAATAAAAGCAGCAGTAGAGGAATATTTAAAGGAAGGTGAAAGATAAATGAAGGTAATATTATTACAAGATGTGAAGGATTTAGGAAAAAAAGACACAATGGTGAATGTAAGCGATGGCTATGCAAGGAACTTCTTATTTCCAAGAAAGGCAGCTGTAGAAGCAACAGAAGGCGCATTAAAGACAATTGCAGACAAAAAGAGCTCTGTAGCCAATAAGAAGAATATGGAACTACAGGCGGCCAAAGATCTTGCCGATAAATTAAACAAAATAGAAATTAATATAAAGAGTAAAACAGGTGAGAATGGTAAGCTTTTTGGTTCCATTACAAATAAGGACATAGCAGAAATTATAAAATCAAAGCACAAGATTGACATAGATAAAAAGAAAATAGTGATAAATGAGACGATAAAGGTTTTGGGAACATACCAAGCGGAAATTAAGGTGTATCCTGAGGTTACTGCTAAAGTAAAAATTACCATATCAGCTGAATAGGAAGGGGAAATACCGTGGGTCAGGATCGCAGCTCTATATACAGCAGCAATCAAGCAGTTGACGTACTAATTGACTATACAAAAAAGCTATATCCAGTAGAAAAGACCAAAGGACTAGACAGCATAGCAGATGAAACACAAAAGATTCATGCACTTCATGAGATCATTTTTGGTAGAAACAGCTTGAAACACCAGGATGACAGCCAAATAGACATACTAATGGAAAAAATGCGAAATAGATTGTCCGATGTTGCAGCTAGAAAATATATCGAAGAAGGCATCAAAAAAGAAGTAATTGATTTAATGCAAAAGAGAGAAAAGGAATATCTGGAGGAAATGAAGCTTCAGGTATTAAAGAAACATACCGGAGTAGAGAATGCTACCACTCTCAAAAAATTTGCAGAGCTAGAGAAAATGAAAAATATTAAGCTGTCAAAAACAATACTTGATGTGATGCGACCCAAAATACAAGATGAAATAATAGGACAGCAGGATTCGGTAAGCTCTCTGATATCTAAGATTGCTTCGCCTTTTCCACAGCATGTCATTCTATATGGACCTCCTGGAGTAGGCAAAACAACAGCAGCAAGAATCGCATTAAGCATAGCCAAGACCAAGGCATTTACTCCTTTTTTGGAGAATGCCAAATTCGTAGAAGTAGATGCTACTACCCTGAGATGGGACCCAAGAGAGTCAGTGAATCCACTTTTGGGATCGGTGCATGACCCGATTTATCAAGGAGCAAAAAAAGAGTTGGCAGAGCTGGGCGTACCAGAGCCAAAGCCGGGGCTTGTTACAGAAGCTCATGGAGGAGTTCTTTTTATTGATGAAATAGGAGAGCTGGACATCATGTTCCAGAACAAGCTGCTCAAGGTCTTGGAGGACAAGAAAGTAAACTTTGACTCATCTTATTATGACGTAAACAATGATGGGGTTCCTTTGTATATAAAAAAGCTTTTCGAAGAGGGCGCTCCGGCAGATTTTGTGCTGATAGGTGCAACAACAAGATCCCCAGAGGAAATAAACCCCGCCCTTCGTTCAAGGTGTGCAGAAATATACTTCAATCCCTTGGATAGCACAGATATAACACAAATTGTACAAAACAGTGCAGAAAAGCTGGATGTAAAAATAAGCAGTGAGGATGCTGCTTATATCAGCAGCTACACCTATGAAGCTAGAAAAGCAGTGAATATTCTTGCGGATTGCTACAGCAATGCTGTAAGCAAATCTGGGACAAGTACAGGCATAGAAATCACCTCAGAAACAGTAAAAGAGGTAATATCGAAAAGCAGACTGGTGACAGTAAACAAGAATAAAAGCAGTCAAGAGCTTGAAACAGGTAAGATAAATGGTCTCGGAGTAAATGGCTATCTCGGCAGTGTACTGGAGCTGGAGGCTGTTTGTTTTGATAGAGAAGATGAAGGCGGCAAGGTTGCATTGATGAATATACCTGCAAGAATGGACACCTGCATCACCGGAGAGATATCCATTAGAGGAAACATCAAGGCTGTAGGTGGAATTAGAGAAAAGGTTTTTGCAGCCAAGAGACATGGCTTTCAGAATGTAATAATACCTGAGGAAAACAGAGAAGATGCCATAGGTATGGATGGTATAAACATCATAACAGCAGGCAATATTCAAGAGGTCATAGATTTTATATTTGAACAGGCAAAACAGTAGTTGCGGGGAGTGAGGATATGGTAGAAGGATTACAAAGAATACCTCCTAACAGCTTGGAGGCAGAACAGTCAGTTCTGGGCGCTATGCTTCTGGACAAGGAGGCCGTTACAACAGCAACGGAATTTGTGTCAGGAGATGATTTCTATAGAGAAGCACATAAAGAGCTTTTTGAAGCGATTGTTGAGCTTTTTGATAAGGGACAACCTGTAGATTTGATTACCTTGCCGGAAAAGCTAAAGGTGAGAAATACACTAGAAGCAGTAGGCGGAATCACCTATATTACAAATCTTATGAGTATCGTGCCCAGCACCCACAATGTAGGCTATTATGCAAAAATAATAGAAGAAAAAGCGCTGCTAAGAAAATTAATCAAGGCTTCCAATGAAATAATGGGCAAAAGCTACGAAGCTTCAGAGGAAGTAAGCAATGTAATAGATATGGCTGAGAAGAGTATCTTTGATATTTCATTGAATAGATCTACGCAGGGATTTGTTCATATAAAGAAGATACTAAATTCAAACTTTGATAAAATAGAAGAGCTGTACCTTAATAAAGGTAAGATTACCGGGGTTTCTACAGGCTTCAACGACTTAGATGAAATGCTTTCTGGTTTACAAAAGGCAGACTTGGTGTTGGTAGCAGCGAGACCTTCCATGGGGAAGACTTCCTTCATATTAAATATGGTGCAGCAAGCGGGGATAAGAGACAAAGTTGCTACTGCAATATTCAGCTTGGAAATGTCAAAGGAGCAGCTGACTCAGAGAATTCTGTGTGCGGAGGCTTTAATAGACTCACAACGCTTGAGAACTGGAGACATCACAGAGGATGAGTGGATTAAGCTTGCAAGAGCCATGGGACCTCTTTCAGAGGCACCAATCTTTGTTGATGATACGCCAGCTATTTCAATAACAGAAATGAGAGCAAAATGTAGAAAGCTAAAGATAGAGCATAACTTGGGCTTAATACTAATAGATTACCTGCAGCTCATGACAGGTAATGGAAAATATGATAGCAGACAGCAGGAGATATCCGAAATATCCAGATCCTTAAAGGGCTTGGCTAAGGAATTAGGTGTTCCTGTAGTAGCCTGTGCGCAGCTGTCTCGTGCCCCAGAAATGAGAGCAGACCATCACCCAATCATGTCTGACCTGAGAGAGTCTGGAGCCATAGAGCAGGATGCTGACGTAATCATGTTCTTATATCGTGATGAATACTATCATCCTGACACAGAGAAGAAGAACATAGGGGAAGTAATCATATCTAAGCAGAGAAATGGTCCTACTGGTACTGTAGAATTGGTATGGCTAGGACAATTTACAAAGTTTGCAAACAAAGAAAAGACCTATGCATAGCAAGGAGGACGCAAGTCCTCTTTTTTTATTGCTCAAAAGCTT
>JAQSYB010000277.1 GCA_029256365.1 Clostridia bacterium | reverse complement strand
GCCATTGCAGCTGGTATAAAGAGTACAAACTCAGATGTAGCAGTTAAGCTGTACAATACAGCAAAAGCAGATAAAAATGATGTGATAACAGAAGTATACAAGGCAAAAGCAATCTTAGTGGGATCCTCAACCATAAACAAAGGTATTTTGCATTCTGTAGCAGGAATGCTGGAGCAAATAAAAGGCTTGGGCTTCAAAAATAAGAAGGCAGCTGCCTTCGGAAGCTATGGCTGGAGCGGAGAATCTGTTCAAATTATTACTGAAGAGTTGAAAAAGGCTGGCTTCGAAGTAATTGACAGCGGTGTAAAAGCTCTATGGAACCCTGATAAAGAAAGCTTGGATAAGTGCTTTGATCTCGGAAAGCAATTTGGTGAAGCTTTAAAATAACAATTTCAAATAGCATATGCGTGATTTGCGCATATGCTATTTTTATTTTTTAAGGGCATTATATAACTATTCCACTTTATAATAATCAGGAGGTATAAACCATGAGTGAACATAATGAAGGCAATAAACAAGCTACTTGTGAATTATGCAAAAGAACTGAAAATGAAAAACCTATATTTACTACGGACTATCAGGGCAGAAAACTGCAGGTATGCGCAGGCTGCTTGCCAGGTTTGATACACGGATAGTAAAAAAACATCTCTCAAAGATCTTTGAGAGATGTTTTTTACCATTTATTTTCAGCATCTAATTACATATACTTTTTCAAGTTTTCTAAGGCATTTATAACTTTTATTGAACAAACATTCATCTTTTCAAGGTTTATCTCTGCATCTGATACATTGCCCTTCGAGTACGCTATTGCAGCATCCTTAGCCAATTTATGCAGTTCAATATGCTGCTGTTCCATTTCGATATAAATACTATTGTCTTTCAATAACTCTTTTGCTTCGCCATAATACCACTTGCCAAGCCTGCACTCTAAATGTCCTCCGATTGTATCAATATCTATTTTATCATAGCCCAGAATCATATTATAAACACGCCATCTCCACATTAAGTGGTCTGTTTTACATACATCTAATAAATCAGTCTTATTTAAACATGATGCATTTCTCAAAACGCCAAGTCTAATTTTATTATTTAACTGGCTAAGCTCATGGATCCCTTGCCCTGTTTTATTGCATTCTGACAATATAAGATCCGCTGATTCTGATAACTCATTGGCTTTATGGGCAAATTCCTCTGTTACAGCTGTTTGTTCTTGCGTATTTGCAGCAATTTGCATAATTTCATCATTGAGCTCATGGATTGACTCCCCAACTGCATGATTTGAGGCTATTACCATATTCACTAGATCTTTACCATTTTCTAATTCTGAAGCTGTATTGTTTGTGTATGAAACAACTGCTGATACTTTACTTCTCAAATCTTCAATATTATCCTGAATACTGCTTATTGATGACTTTGTATTTTCTGCCAATTTTCTAACTTCGCCTGCCACAACACTAAAGCCTTTTCCTTGCTCCCCTGCTCTCGCAGCTTCAATTGCTGCGTTTAATGCCAGCATATTGGTCTGATCAGCTATTCCTTTTATAATATCCACAACCTGCTCTATACGTCTTGTTTTATCAATCAGTTCATTCATATCATCACTTATTACTTTTACAGCTTCAAAGGATTTTTGTACAAAAGAAAATGCATCTTTCATATTTTTATTTGCTTCTGAAGTCATATTGACTGAATCGCTTGCAAATGATGCAACCCGTTGAGTACGGCTTGATACATCATCTATTGAGGCACTCATTTCTTCACTGCTTGCTGAAATTGTATGAAGTGCATCATTTTGTGTCCTGACCTCGTCAACCATGTCTTTTACAAATGTCATGCCGGTAATATATCCGAGCATATTATTTATAGATAGTATATTCTCCCTTCTTTCTGCGGATATTGCATCTACCATACTATCCCATGCCGTGGCCAACTCTTTATTTTCTTGCAATAGCTTACTTGCATATACACTTTTTCCGTCACCGAATTCTTGGATTAAGCGAATAAGCTCATGTGTCAATTTGTCTGGTTGGAGCTTTGAATGATTCTCTGTTTTATCTTTTTTACTTAAATCAAAAAACATAGCAATCCCCCTTCAATTCAATCGACTTTTCCCGACATTCCGTGTCGATTTATATCTAATTATATCAATATTTGGTATTTATATCAATTAAATTCCAGTATAGTAAATATACTGGAATCAAGGCTCTATTAAGCAATAAGGATCTTAAGATTCTTCACTGCGCTCAGAATGACACGTTATACGATCTTTAACAAAGCCCAAATCAAAAAACCTCTTTCCAAGAAAGAGGTGAGTATGTATCGTTATCAATTATGCTATTATCGGATTCCAAATGCTTATGAGATACTGTGGGCAGCATCCCCTACCTTTTCATTTCCTTATTCATTAGCCTTCCAAATCATGTATATCCTGACAAACATCAACCCAAATTCCATTTGTCACCTCTTGTAAATGATCTACTGTAATTTCCAAGACAGCAGTTTTTGAGCCTGCTGCCGGATAAACCTTTTCAAACTTCCTGAGAGATGTATCTAAATAAATATCTAGTTCTTGTTCTAAACCAAAGGGACATACGCCGCCAACTGGATGACCTGTTACTCTTTCTACCTCTTCTAGATTTAACATTTTTGCCTTTTCTCCGAAGAAGTCTTTGTACTTCTTATTGTCAATCTTGGCAACACCACTTGCTACAATTAGTATAGTTTTATCCTTTAGCTTGAAAGATAATGTTTTTGCAATTTCTCCTGGCTGCACCCCTATTGCTTGAGCCGCCAATGTAACTGTCGCACTGCTCTCCTTTAATTCATACACAGGATCCTTCCAGCCCCTGTCAAGAAATTGTTTTCTTACGCTTTCCACACTCATTTTTATCACCTCATTGTAAAATAAAAAACTCTTCCGAAAAACAGAAGAGTTTAAATACTTACTCATCTA
>JAQSYB010000276.1 GCA_029256365.1 Clostridia bacterium | reverse complement strand
GATAGTAATGATGCATACAGCAATCATAATAAACAAGAAGAAGGTGCTGGATAGCATAGATAATTTCTTGTATTCCTTTGCTCCATAAAACTGTGATATCAAAATTGTATAGCCTGATACAAGTCCTGTGATGGTATAGATGAATATGTTTATTACAGGTGAGGAAACACCGACAGCTGCTAAACCAACCTCGCCGATTAGATTACCCACTATGATTGAATCTACTATATAATAAAGCTGCTGCAGCAAACCGGATAAAATAAGCGGTACGGTAAAAGCAAACAGCGTTTTGAAAACATTGCCTTTTGTCATATCATGACTCATAAATTTCCTCCTGTATTACGTGACAATATTAAAGTGTAAAAATGTATTATTTGCAATGCAAAATTCCATACAGATTTGAGTATAGCACAAAGCAAAGAATATTCACCATAGAATCTTGTATTGCTTGAATACGAATTGATCACATTCAAATAATATAAATGAAGCCAAAAAGGGATGTGATAATTTGTCGCAGGAAAGCATGCATAAATTCAACAATAAGCTTATCCAAGAAAAATCCCCATATCTACTCCAACATGCTCACAACCCTGTAGATTGGTATCCATGGGGTGGTGAAGCCTTTGCTAGGGCTGTAGCAGAGGATAAACCTCTCATTGCAAGGTTGTAGGAAATTGTGAATGAAATAATGATTTTATAAATAGGGTAATCTCATATTTGAATATTAGATAATATGAATAATTTAGAGTAGAAGCAAAATGTGTAGGCGTATCACTTAAAATACTTATTTATTTCATTTTAAATATTGACATACAAGTTGCCAATATTATTAACTTGATTTTTAATAATATTGGCAATTTAACTTATATCTACATATTTATTGTTTACTTTGTAAGCTGATTTCTATCTTCCATTTGGGGAGGCTCTTCCATCCATTTATGTTTAATCATTAGTTCTGCACCCTCTTTTGCAAATTGAAAAATATCTTTTGAAAGAAGTCCAAGTTTAATTTGTAAATCGCTTCTCATACTATAAGTTGTGCCTAAAACATTAAAGGCTACTGCTGAACTTGATATTAAACTGGTTATATACATCATAAGCTTATCATTAAAAGGTGGATTAGTTGAATCTGTAGCTTTACCAGCCCATGTACTTGGAGGTTGTATATCACTTTGCATCATGATATTACTTAATTCAGTAACGATTTTTTTTGATAATTCCTTACCTTTTATAAAGTATTTTTTTACTTCACTTTCTTTTGCAACTTGTGCAAATCCTGTCATCAACTGTGTCCCGAAAACGTTAGCTTGTATAGATTCATTAATATAACCAACTTCAATTGTATTTAATGAGCGTTTATCAGAAAGAATATTAAATCCACTCATATAGTTTTTGTCTTCAACAAATTCTACTTGTTTTGGCATAGCTACATAGGGTGGCCTGGTTAGTACACCTTTAGCTAATAGATAATTTGTTGTCATAACATAATATTTATTAGCAATATCATAGTTTAGCTTAAATATATCATGAACTTCTTTCATATATGCCATAGCTGAAAATATAGCAGATTGCTGAAAATTTAATTTCAATATCTGACGAAGATACATGATATGAAAAAAATCATCAAATAGAGGACTTGTTTCTCTTATAATATCTCGTTCATCAAATCCTATTGGAATAACTGCTTTTTCACTATTAAATACTTTCACGATTTCATTTTTTATATTTTGAGCTTCACTAATATAGGATGTTAATATGCTTTTAGCTTCTTTATCAATAGTTTGTTCTTTCATTAAATCATACATTAATAAAGATGCTGTTGTTGATTGATAAGTCATCCATAATGTGCCTAATTCTGATGAAGTTAATTGTATTTTTGCTTCTGTAGTCATCTTAATCCTTCTTTCTACTAATATTAATAATATCAAAATTACAGGATTTTATAGATTAAATCTTTTTAATGTGGCTGTTTATCTTTATTGTGAATAGAATGCTTGAATCTATAGATTTCTGATGTTTTCCAATTTATTATGATACATATCCACTAATATTATACTTTTTTATAGTACTCTATAGTTAAAATGAAATATATGGACTTATGAGTGCAAAGTGTCAAACATGTACTTCGTTAGTATTTATTTTTTTGATTCTTGATAATACTAATATTACTTAAACATGAAAGAGGATAGCTGAACATGAGCAATAATGGAAGTAGTTTAGAAAAGGTTTTGTGGAGCATTGCTATACCTGGATTTGGACAATTCTTAAATAAAAAGTATATAAAAGGTATTACGCTAATTTTATTAGAATTTATTATTAATGTAAAAGCAAACATTAATACATTAATAGTTTTAAGTTTCAATGGACAGACAGAACTTGCAGTTCAACAGGCAGATTATCAATGGTTAATGTTCTACCCCTGCGTTTACATATACAGTATCTGGGATGCTTATAGAGATGGTCGAGAAAATATACCTCCTTTGTTATACATACCTTTTGCGATTTCAGCTTATGTGGAAACAATAGGGGTAATCTATTCAAAGACATTTAGAATTAATGGTGTATTACTTGGCCCAATATTCTTGCCAATGATATGTATATTTATTGGATTAGGTTTGGGGTTTATAATTAGAAGATTAATAATAAAGGATCTCAATTGATGTTTGTTGCAGATTATTCTTATAATGTGCAGTTGCAATGGGAGCAATGGGACAGGCTTGTTGTCATTTTTGGTTCATATTATAAGTGTTTTCATATTTGCATACTAATTTCACATTTTCAGATAATATAAATGATTATTAGTAAGGGATGTGATAACTTGTCATCGGAAAATACGCATAAATACAATAACAAACTGCTTCAAGAAAAATCCCCATATCTTCTCCAACATGCATGTTGACTGGTATCCATGGGGTGGTGAAGCCTTTGCAAGGGCTGTAGCAGAGGATAAACCAATCTTCTTATCCATAGGCTATTCCACTTGTCATTGGTGTCATGTAATGGAACGTGAGTCCTTTGAGGATGAAAGCGTTGCGAGAATTCTAAATAAAAACTTTATCGCAATAAAAGTAGATCGGGAGGAACGGCCGGACGTAGACCATATCTATATGAGTGTGTGCCAAGCCTTGACAGGTCACGGAGGCTGGCCTTTGACTATTATCATGACTCCTGACCGCAAGCCGTTTTATGCAGGTACATACTTTCCCAAAACCTCTAGGGGAGGCTATCCAGGTATCATAGAAATATTAGACCGCATCAATAGAACCTGGAAAAGCGAAAAAAGTGTACTGCTGGAATCTTCTGAAAGTATTATGGAGCATATGAATAAGGAATTTGAAGCTGCGGATCATGGAGAGGTAGAGGAAGGAACAATAGATGCAGCATATACGGGCTTTGTAAAAAGTTTTGATAAAACCCATGGTGGATTTGGAACTGCACCCAAATTTCCAACACCGCACAATCTGATGTTCTTATTGAGACAATACAAGCAGTCCGGCAGTGCCAATACACTGCATATCATAGAGAAGACCTTGGAATCCATGTATAGAGGCGGTATTTATGATCATATTGGCTTTGGCTTTTCCAGGTATTCCACAGATAGAAAGTGGCTGGTGCCTCACTTTGAAAAGATGCTTTACGACAATGCATTACTGGCTATAGCCTATTTGGAAGTATATCAAGCTACAAGAAAGCAAGAGTATAGAAAAGTAGCAGAGCAGATTTTTGAATATGTGCTGCGAGATATGACTTCTCCAGAAGGTGGTTTTTATTCAGCGGAGGATGCGGATTCTGAAGGTGTGGAAGGCAAATTCTATGTGTGGACACCAAAGGAGATTGCAGAAGTGTTAGGGGATAAAGAAGCAAAAGAGTTCTGCAAAATGTATGATATTACAGAGCAGGGAAATTTCGAAGGGAATAGCATACCCAATGTCATAGACAATAAAATGTCCTTTGAAGAGCTTACTCAGCTACCCTTGGATGCTATGAGACAAAAGCTTTTTCAGCATCGTGAAAAGAGAATTCACCCATATAAGGATGATAAGATCCTGACTGCCTGGAATGGCTTAATGATTGCTGCTTTGGCATATGGTGCCAGGGTGTTGGGGAATGAAAGCTACAAGGCTGCAGCAGAAGGAGCCCTTCGATTTATTCAAAACAAGCTAATGAGAGCAGATGGCAGGCTTATGGCAAGATATAGAGAGGGAGAAACTGCTTATGTAGGCTATTTAGATGACTATGCATTTCTTGTTTGGGGATTGATTGAGCTTTATGAAGCAAGCTTTGATATAAAGCATCTAGAGTTAGCCATTCAATTAAATGAGGATATGATTCAGTTCTTTGGAGAGGTCGGCAAAGGCGGTTACTTTATATATGGAAGTGACAGCGAGCAGCTCATTGCAAGACCAAAAGAGGTATACGATGGAGCGATGCCCTCGGGAAATTCGGTTGCAGCCTTGAATCTACTTCGATTGGGAAGGCTGACAGGCAATACGGAATTGGAAGTGGAAGCAGAAGGCGTTTTTGGGGCTTTTGCTGATCGGATTAACAGCTATTCCATGGGGCATACTTTTTTGCTGACAGCATTGATGTTTGCAAGAGGCAAAGGCAGCGAGATTGTAATTGTAGGTGATCAAAAAGACAGCACTGTGCAAAATTTCATCGATACCATCAACAAAAATTTCATGCCTTACTCTGTAGTAGTAGTAAAGGACGAAAGTGATAAAGGGGCTTTGATAAAATTAGTACCATATACAGAAGGGCAACTTAGAGTAGATGATAGAGCAACAGCATATGTATGCGAAAACTTTGCATGCAGAGCACCCATTACTGATTTAAATAAGTTTAGTGAAATATTAAGCTAATATGTGTTAGTGAAGTGCATGGTTATAATCAAATATAACCATGCACTTATGATATCATTATACCTTTAATGTCTTTCCAAGGAGCAGCTCGCCCGAAGCAGCACTTTGCAGTTGAAAAACTGGAACCACCTCACCAATGGTCTCCTGAAGATTGTTCTTTATTGCGTATTTATGCCAAGACTTCAGCTTTTCATACTCTTCATTGTTCAGCACACCCAAATCTGTGAGAAGTTGAATGACCACAGGGTAAACTGCACGTTCATTTCCATCCATAATTTTGATGCAAATGCCAAGCTTCTTTTCCATTAAGCCTAAGCAATAAACCGCTTCACAGCCTACCTTGCCAATAAGCTTTGGCTTGGCTGCTTGCATCAGCTCAGTGTCAAATTCATAATCACCTGCCACCATCTCTGGATATTCGTTCATTGCTTCAACAATGGTCCTGCAGGCACTGTAATATTTGTGATCTTCCTGCTGTGCAAAATCAACCAGACGGGCATAAGAAAGTGCTATTTTATCAATAGGAAGTAGATAAATCGGAACCCCGCAGCCATCAACTCCCAAAGGAATCGAATCGATATCTACATCAGCAAATTCTGCAATGACTTCAAGTATTTCCTTCTGTACAGGATGCTCCTTTTCATCATAGTTCTCAAGGGTATATCCTCTGAATTTAGCAAGTGCCAGCATACCAGAATGTTTGCCTGAGCAGCTGCAGTGCAGCTTTGTGGGCTGTTTGCCTTCTGCTTTTAACCTTGCATTTTCATCTATATTATAGGGCTGCATGATGCCGCAATGCAGATTTTCCTCGCCCAGCTCCAGCTTGCTCAGAATACCTAAAGTGGTCTGCTGATGATCCTCCTGTCCAGAATGAGAGGCACAACAGAGGGCTATTTCCTT
>JAQSYB010000275.1 GCA_029256365.1 Clostridia bacterium | reverse complement strand
TAGTAGTGCTTTTGACTTCCACCAGGGACTGGCTGCAGTGATGCAAAATGGGAAATGGGGATATATAGACAAAGAAGGTAAAACTGCAATAGACAATATATATGAGACTGCAGATAGCTTTAGCGAGGGTAGAGCGGCAGTGCACGACGGCAAGCAATGGGGGTTTATTGATCAAAAAGGGAATATGGTAATAAAACCGCAATATAGTTATGTAGAAAGATTCCATAATGGCTTGGCTTTAGTAAGAGAAGAAGAAAGGCTTTCCTATATAGATCTGCAAGGGAAATTGATATGGCATGAGATTGAAGAGGCAGAAATAAAAGGTCCTGAAGGCACAATTGGAAGGCTGGTTAAAATGAAGATCAAAAGTGATCAGCATGATTTGCTTATCCTATATCCCCATGTAGTAGATATGAATAATAATGAACTGCAAAACAAGATAAACCAGCTGCTGAAGGCACAAAGCGGGATAGACTATAAGGGACAGGTGAATGAAACATACAGACAGGATTATGATGTGATGCTGAATAAAGCTGGTATTATGAGCATTGTTAATCACTCTTATATGTATATGAAGGGCGCAGCTCACGGAATGAGTATGCGCAGCTCAATCAATATCAATATGACTGAGGGCAGATTATATACATTGAAGGAATTATTTAAGCCCGGTGCAGACTACAAAGACAAATTAAATACAATTATAAAAAAGAAGCTGCTTGAGGACAATTTACCCTTGCTTAGGGAATTTGATGGCGTAAATGACAAGCAGGAGTACTATTTGATGGACAAAGAGCTTGTGATTTATTATCAGCTTTATGACTATACTCCATATGCCTACGGTTTCTTAGAATTTTATATTCCCTATGAAAGCATAAGCCAAATGATAGATCCAAATGGTCCTCTCGGCAGAGTAATGGAATCAAAATAGGGTGAAGCGCTCATAGAAGTAGGACGATATATATGATATAATACAAAACGATAATATATGGTTTATGTACTAGGGAGGAAACAATGAAAAGAATAATAAATACCATCGTAATATTAATGATAATAACCTTAATATTAAGTGGCTGCGGAGCAAATAGCGACAAGGTTGAAGGCACGAAGGATAAAGAAGTGCTTACAGAGCTGAAGGCAATGAAGGACCAGGGCAAAAACCCTAAGGAACTGTTTGATTATTTGAATCAAAATATTAGTCAAATAAACAAAGCAGCTGCAACAGAAGCAACGGGCTATTTGTTAACTACCTTGGAGGAGTATGAAAATACATACAATGAGAGGTTGTTTACAGGCAACAACCCTGATTTGATGTATCAATATTTTGAATTCGCATTTGATTATAGTAAGATTGAAACAATCAAGGAAGAAGAGCTAAAGGCATTATTATATGATATCACCTTAGGAGGCTTCAAAATAGTAGATACAGAGGGTACCTTTATGATCATTGTAGATTACGAAGCATTAAAAACCTTTAATGATTATATAGATACTGAGCTGAAGACCTATATTGAGATCATGGCACTCCGATTTAATTCTCCAGTTGCAATTGATGCAAGTGTTATGATAAATCCTGAAGAACTAGAAAATCGGATTATGGAAATGGAAAGTTATATAACAAGCTATGAAAACCAACAAAGAAAAGAAGTTATGATAAGCATGTACCAAGGCTACATGATGGTTTATATGAGTGGAACGGATAACACTGCAGTTTTTGATGGGGATACAGGAGTGATCAATCCAGACATGTTCAAGGCATTTGAAAGAGCAGCACAACAGTACAAAGATACCATATTCGGCAAGGTAATGAGTAAATATGTAGAGGTTTTAAAGCAAGAAGGCTTTATTTACACTGAAAAGGTCCAGGATTTCATATTGAATATTGATATCATTGTAAACGAGCAGCTTGATAAGCTGAAAAATGCTTAGAACACAGGAGAAAGAATGATTATTTTTGATGCACTACAAAGCGTATTAAGTATCATTATCATAATTGGATTAGGCTACTTGTTGACATGGAAGGGTTGGTTTGATCAAGGAACCGGCAGACTTTTTACAAAGCTGGTACTGAATGTTTCGTTGCCTGCCTTTATGCTCTACAACTTGATGAGCACCTTTGACAGGAATGCTCTTTTGTTAGCAATAGGTGGTGTGGCAATTCCCTTTGCATCCATGTTAACGAGCTTTGGAATTGCAGTAATAGTGAGTCGGTTGCTGCGTATAAGAGAGGGCAGAAGAGGGACCTTTCAAACCATGTTCTTTGTATCCAATACCATATTTATGGGAATGCCGGTGAATACAGCACTTTTTGGAGAGCAAAGCACGCCTTATGTATTGCTTTACTATATTGCAAGTACTACTTTATTCTGGACCTTGGGCATCTATCTGATACAAAGAGATGGAGGGAAAAGAAAAGGGAGCTTGTTCTCAATGGAGACTTTAAAGGGTATTTTTACCCCTCCTTTGATGGGATTTCTTGCGGCAGTTGTATTGATTATATTGGGCATAAAGCTGCCAAGCTTTGTTATGGATACAGCTAAATATCTAGGAAACATTACAACACCACTGTCTTTGCTTTTTATAGGAATCACATTTCATAGCATAAGCTTTAGAGAGATACGTTTTAGCAAGGATATGGCAGCAATACTGATTGGAAGATTTCTGATATCTCCCTTGGTTGTAATTGGAATATCCAACCTGCTGGGGGTGCCTTGGATTATGAAGGCTGTATTTACGATACAGGCGGCAATGCCAATCGCAACGCAGGCTTCAATCGTTAGTAAGGCATATGACGGTGATTACGAATATGCAACAATCATGGTTACTGTAAGTACCGTTGTCACCTTGTTGTTTATTCCAATATACAGAGCCCTATTGGGTTAGCTTAAAAAAAAAAAGCACAGTGAAAGCTGTGCTTTTTTTATTGGGTTTACTTTGCATTGTATTTCCTTCTCTCTTAGTAGATAACTATGGGTAATGCCTGTTATGCTGGTGCGTTTTTCAGCAGCGCCATATAACATTTTGACAAGCTTGCTGCTATCAAAATACTCAAGTCTAAATTCCTCTTCTTCATCAAACGCATAGACAGGAAATGGAGTAAGCAATGCGTTTGTCACCTGATATTCCGCCCGATAAATGTTATGAGACTCGTAGCCTATTTGAGTAACAGCCTGAAGTGCTTTTGCGGTATCGTTGTTCATAGAAAAATACCCTCCCCTAAAGGCTTGCAAATCAGTGATGCCTCTATCGGCTAGATATTTTGCTGAGTGCTTTATCATGATAAGCTGCTCATCACAGTTATAAGCACCGATTAAGTTTTCTTCCTTAGCAGCAAAGCTGCACTGACGTTCAAGCTCTGGAGGAAGGTTGTTGGGGTGAATGTGCAAACCAAAAATAACATTATAATTGTTTTTAACAGACTCAACTATTTTAAGCTGATGCATCATATCTACAAAGTATGGAGTTAAAAATAGAACCGTGGCAATATCAGCATTTGTATTGCGATATAAAAATTTCTCTAAGTGAGACACATTCTCTCTTAAGTTTTTATCAAAATTGGTGCCTTCACAATCCATAGTCATAATTAAGTTGAAGTTTTCTTTCTCTAAATGTGATTTCAAATAAGTTTTCACAAAAAAATCCTCCTTTATCTTGCTAAGTAACAACTTGCGTGTTATCATCAAGTTGTTACATACTAACAACTTGATGATAACATATAAGTTTTAAGTTGTCAAAAACAGGGAATGAAACAGGGGGGATATTCTATGAAAACAATTGGATTTCCAAGAATGCACAAGGAAGCAGGTGAGATGAGAGATTTTCTACCTAATTTCTTCAGTAGGTTTATAGAGTACACTACAGAAATATACTTAGAAACGGGCTATGGAGCAGCCTTAGGATATACAGAGCAAGATTACTTAGATAAAAACCCAAATATAAAATTTATAGAAAATAAGGATTGCTATGCAATGGATATCGTTGTTGTGTTACGATGCCCAGAAATTCATGAAATGGATTGTATGCAGGAGGGCAGCACCTTAGTAAGCATGCTTCACTACCCTACTAGAAAAAAGAGGGTCAAATATCTAAAGGATAGAAATATCTTTGGGGTATCCATGGACGCAATCAGAAATGATCTAATGGAAAGGATTGTAGTAGACTACAAAGGTACTGCCGGAAATGGTATGGAAATAGCTTTTTTTGAGTTGGCGAAGAATATGAATGAGCTTGAAATACCTGCTAGACCATTAAATGTAAGTATTGTGGGTATGGGTATGGTTGGTATGATGGCAGGGAGAGCAGCAGGCAAATATGGATCTCCTAAAAATCAAGAGGTTTTCCAAGCGAGAGGTATGCAGCCTGTAATGATAAAAATGCTTTCAAGAAATGTTACTTCAAATAAGAGCATTATGAAGCGGACTTTATCTAAGACGGATATTTTGGTTGATGCTTCAAATAGGGACGATGCAACGAAATATATAATAGACAACAGCTCCCTCGGAAGTTTGCCAGAACATGCCGTAATACTAGATTTGTCAGCAGATCCATATATGGAGGATATTGAGCCAATACAGGTAAAAGCAATTGAGGGGATTCCTAC
>JAQSYB010000274.1 GCA_029256365.1 Clostridia bacterium | reverse complement strand
CCAATCACGCAAACCTTATTGCCCAAGTGATACACCTCAGGATTCTTTAAATAATCAATTGCAAAATGTACATTTCCCAAGCTTTCTCCCTTGATTCCCAGCTTATTGGGTTTCCAGGTGCCTGTGCCAACAAACAGCGCATCATATCCATCCTGGAACAAATCCTCAATGGTAAGCACAGGTCCTACAAGAGTATTTGGTCTTATCACGACACCAAGCTCTATTAGCTTGTCTTTTAGCTTGTCTAGAACTTCCTTAGGCAGTCTAAATTCAGGAATACCATATCGAAGTATTCCACCTATCTTATCATGGGCTTCAAATATGGTTACGTTGTATCCTTTTAAGGCCAATATAAAAGCGATTGTTATTCCCGATGGTCCAGAACCAATTATTGCAATGTTGCCTTGCAGTTTCTTTTCTGGTTTCAGACTCATTACATCCAATCTATAGTCAGAGATATAATTCTCAATGGCACTTATTTGTACAGGTTTTGACTTTTTTCCCAGTATGCAGTTTCCTTCACATTGGTTTTCATGGGCACATACCAATGAGCAAACAACCGATAGTGGATTATTCATGAAGAGCATCTTGCCTGCTTTATTCATTTCCCCATCCAAAAGAAGACTTATCACTTCAGGTATAGGAGTTGATACAGGGCACCCCTTTGCACAGCTTGGATTTTTACACTTTAAACATCTCTTTGCTTCATCAACAATATATTTTGCCATTTATATCACTCCAAACGAAATCATACTATTACCAATACCATAATTATACCAATTCATATCTAAAAAAGTACATATGTGCATCAGCTTTACATCAGTCTTACAGCATATTTTTCTTCATCCATTCCCAATACCTTCCCAAGAATCTCTTCAAGCGCTTGCAGCTTTGTCTTCATATATTGGGAATCCTTGAAGTTTGGAATGTGAATATGCATGTACGCTCTAATTCCCAGCAATAACACTTGCGTTATTTCCTCTGGATATTGTAAATGAAATATTTTTTCCCCAATTCCTTGCCTTAGTATTTCTACAATAATCGGATAAAACTTCTCATAGAATTTTTCGTCCAACATTTGATGAAGTCTTGCGTTTTTATTGTCCTCCACATGCTTGGTCAAATGCTCTGGTCCTTGATTATTTGATAAGATGTTTTTCAGCACAAACATCAGTTTTTCATACCCATTTATAGAGCTTTCCTCTAGAAATGCCTTAATTCCCTCAGCATATTGATCTAGATAGCTTTCCAGTACTGCTTCTAAAATTTCCTCCTTGGATTTGAAATAATGATAAAAGGTTCCCTTCGCGACACCAAGCTGTTCTACTATCATATTGACAGAGGTTTCTTCATAGCCTCTGCTTAAAAAGAGCATCGATGCCATATCCATTAAATCTCTTTTTCTCTCAAGCGGGTCCTTGACTGTTCTCATTTCGCATCCTCCTGCAGCGCCTAAGCACGTTCTATCATTTCTTCCTTTACATATTGATTCTTTCTGCCTACTTTTCGTGCTAGAACGCCATTTTTACATATGCTGCAGCATTCGCCGCATAATATGCAATCCAAACTGTCTAGATTGTTCAGCTTCACCATCCTTGATACATCAAGACTCATAGGACAAACCTTGTTGCACTGCTGACATCCCGTGCACTTAGCCGAGGCTGCTGTAAGCTTAAGAGAAGGGTAGTTCAACACGTTCTTTAATTTAGTGCCTATCACATTTAATATCGTCATAGGACATAGGTAATGACAAGAAGCTCTTTTCCCCAATAGCAAGGGAAATATAAGCAATGCAAATACAATGACATAGTAGCCTATCAACTTCAATAGGTTGTCTGCCGACACAAAACTTTCCGTTAGGTACAAGAAATCGATCCTCAAGCTTCCAACATTCACAGCTGTTAGTATTACAATTGATGATATCCACAAAACTCCCAATACATTTCTTAATATTCGCAGCCAAGACACTTCTTTTAAAGGTTTATTGTATGCCAAATCCACAGTCATTTGAAGCCCTCCATAGGGACATACATGAGAACAAAAGGCTCTCCCTACAAATAATGAGCTGGTAAACATCAGCAGCCAAACAAAAAAAGCCCCTGCTAATATCCCATTTGCCAAACCATCTATAATGATATAAGGCGAAAAGTAGTTTAGTGTCACTGGCAGCAGTAAAAACATCATAAATAAAAATAATCTTCTTTTATTTTTCATCATACATCCCCCTAATTTGTTACTATAATCATATTATATTATATAGACCGACCGTCGGTCAATGGCGAGTTAAAATAAAGAATGATTCATTCAATCATTCTTATATATTATCTATATGATGTCTTCCATCTCTTCATCTTCAACACATGGCAATTCAATCGTAAAAGAAGTACCTTTCCCAAGCTCACTTTCTACTTCTATCTTGCCGCCATGATCTCTGATTATTTTATAGCATACACTTAAACCAAGTCCTGTCCCGGCTCTTTTGGTGGTAAAAAAGGGTGTCCCTATTTTGTCCAAATGTTCCTTTGAAATCCCCTTCCCATTATCCTTTATAATGATTAATACCGCATTTTTATATTCACAATAACTCGTTTCTAGAACAAGCTTCGCATTTGGTTGATTTATCATGGCATCAATGCCATTTTTGCATATATTGAGTATCACTTGTTTTAGCTGTGATTCATCACACAACAGATATCGTTCATCCTCGCACATTTTCATCTCAAGCTTAACGCCCCTTACCAAGGATGTCGTCTCAACCATGCCTTTGATAGACCCTAAGACATCACGTATAGAAATTTCCACAAGATTTGTGTCCTTTGGTTTAGACAAAAACAAAAATTCACTCATGATATGATTGACTGCTTCTACATCCTTGTTTATCTTGCTAGAGTGATTCCTAATCACTTCATCCTCTGTATATATATCAATCAACTGGCATCTTCCTTTTATTGTAGTAAGGAAGTTCCTAGTCTCATGAACTATGCCGGCACCCATTTGTCCAAGCAATGCA
>JAQSYB010000013.1 GCA_029256365.1 Clostridia bacterium | reverse complement strand
ACCTCTCACCCTAAGGATATATCAGATAAGCTAATAGAGACCATGGGACAATGCAAGAAGGTATGCGAACAGCTGCATCTGCCTTTCCAAGCAGGCAGCAATAAAATATTAAAAGCAATGAATAGAAAATATACAAAAGAAGAGTATCTCCAAAAAATAGACAAGGTGAAGGAGATGCTGCCTGGAGTCGCTTTGAGTACTGATGTTATCGTTGGATTCCCAGGTGAAACCGATGATGATTTTGAAGAGACTTTAGATGTGATAAATAAAGTTGGATTTGACCAAGCTTTTACCTATATATATTCAAGACGTATCGGAACTGCAGCAGCAACAATGGAAAATCAAATAAATGATGAGCAAAAGCATAAAAACTTTGAAAAGCTAGTGAAGCTGCAAAATGATATAGGCAGAGAAATCAATGAAACATATCTGAACAAAATTGTTGAAGTTCTGGTGGAGGGCCCCAGCAAAAGCGATAGTACAAAATTTACGGGCAGAAGCCGTACAGGAAAAGTAATCAATTTTAGCGGCCAAAATGCAATGATTGGCCAACTGGTTCATGTTAAAATAACTGATATTTATTCGTGGTTTTTAAATGGTGAAATGGTAGAGAATTCTAATTCGATTTAAATACAAAGGAATGGATTTGGGGTGAGGAATATGGCTCAATTGACACCGATGATGCAGCAATATTTAGATATAAAAGAGCAGCATAAGGATAAGATTATATTCTTTAGATTGGGAGATTTCTATGAGATGTTCTTTGATGACGCATTGACTGCGTCAAGAGAACTGGAGATTACTTTGACAGGCAGAGACTGCGGTATGGCGGAGAGAGCTCCAATGTGTGGAATACCCCATCATGCAGCAGAGAACTATATATCAAGACTAATCGCAAAGAACTACAAGGTTGCCATATGCGAACAGGTAGAAGACCCTGCAGTGGCAAAGGGTATCGTAAAACGTGAAGTGGTTAGAATTGTTACACCAGGCACAGTGACAGAAACCACCATGCTAGATGAAAAGTCAAACAACTATCTCATGGCTATATATCATACAGACAAAACTACATCGATAGCCTATGTAGATTTGTCCACTGGTGAGTTTTACTGTACGCAGGCAGATACCGCCGAGCAGCAGAATATTGTAAGTGAGATAAGCCGGATAAACCCTTCTGAAGCTATTTGCAACAATGAAGAAGGACTCCGCCTTTTACTACAGGAGACCAGCCAATTAAATGCAACCTATTTTGACCTGTCTACCTGTGAAAGAAGATTGAAAAAACAATTTGGTGTAACCTCTCTGGAGGGCTTGGGCCTAGATAGTGAAGCATTGGTAAGAAGTGCCGGTGCAATAATCGTTTATTTAGATGAAATTCAAAAAGTTGCTTTAAATAATATAAATAGCATCAAAAATTACAGCATTAGCAGCTATATGATACTGGACATGAATACAAGACGCAATCTTGAGCTGATAGAAACCATGCGTGGTAAAAATCGCAAGGGTGCTTTGATATCTGTTATTGATAAAACCTCAACATCTATGGGGGGCAGAATGCTCAAGGCATGGATAGAAAAACCGCTGTTGAATCCTGTAGAGATAAATGAACGGCTAGATGGTGTTCAAGAGCTATACAATGAATTTTTATTGAGGGAAGAGCTGAAGGAATACTTGAGAAGCATTTATGACTTAGAAAGATTAGGCAGTAGAATTGCTTTGGGCAGTGCCAATGCAAGAGATCTAATTGCCTTTAAAAACTCTACAGAAAATCTACCTCATATCAAAAATTTGATTCATAATTGTACAAGCAAGATTATAAAAGACGCCTATGAACAACTTGATCCGCTTCAGGACATATATGAGCTTATCAATCAGTGTATTAATGAAGAGGCTCCTATTGCGCTGAAGGAAGGCAATCTCATTAAGAAGGGCAACTATCCAGAGCTGGATAAGCTGAAAGAGGGTTCTACTAATGGAAAGCAGTGGATAGCCGAGCTAGAGCAAAAAGAAAAAGAAAAAACTGGCATCAAGAATCTAAAAGTGGGCTTCAACAGAGTATTTGGTTATTATATAGATATTACCAAGTCAAATTATTCCCAAGTGCCAGATTATTTTATACGCAAGCAAACCTTGGCGAACTCAGAGAGATATATCACACCTGAGTTAAAAGAGCTTGAGGAAATGGTGCTAGGTGCTGAAGAAAAGCTAATAGAGCTTGAATATCAGCTATTTATTGAAATACGATCTCAAATTGCCCAGCATATAAATCGGATTCAAAAAACCGCTTCACAGCTGTCTATATTGGACTGCATATGCTCTTTTGCGGAAACAGCACAGAAAAATGGGTACTGCAGACCAACTGTGAATTCGGAAAATATGGTTGTCATAAAAGATGGACGCCATCCTGTAGTAGAGGTACAGTCCAATTCAATAAAATTTGTACCCAATGACACAGACTTAGACACTGAGGACAATAGAATGCTTATTATTACCGGCCCGAATATGGCAGGTAAATCTACCTATATGAGACAGGTAGCCTTAATCACACTCATGGCGCAGACGGGCAGCTTTGTACCAGCTAAGGAAGCGGTCATCGGAGTAGTTGATAGAATATTTACCAGAGTAGGTGCATCGGATGATTTGGCATCGGGGCAAAGTACCTTTATGGTAGAAATGAGTGAGCTAGCCAACATTATTAATAATGCTACCAAAAAAAGTCTTATTATACTTGATGAAATAGGCCGTGGCACCAGTACCTTTGATGGACTAAGCATTGCTTGGTCTGTGGTAGAGCATATTTCAGGCAAGGAAAGCATCGGGGCAAAGACACTTTTTGCTACTCATTATCATGAGCTTACTGAGCTGGAGGGTAAAATAGAAGGAATCAAGAATTACTGTATATCCGTAGAGGAAAAAGGCAAGGATATTGTGTTTCTTCGTAAAATTATCAGGGGTGGGGCAAACGGCAGCTATGGCATACATGTAGCGCGCTTAGCGGGAATTCCAGAGAATATATTGCAAAGATCTGAAGAAATATTGGTCACCCTTGAAAAAACAGAGGAAACAAATCATTCGAACCTATATGTAAAAGAAAAGAAAAAAAAGCAAACGCATCAAGGCGACGAAATCAATCTATTTAATTTCGGACAATTTTCCGTACTAGACGAAATCAAAGCACTAGATATCAACAACATGACTCCTATGCAAGCATTTCATATGCTCTCTGAACTGCATAAAAAAGCAAAGGATCTCAAATAAAGGTGAGGTGATTGGTAATGGGAAAAATTAAGCTTCTAGATGAAGCCACCATTAACAAAATTGCAGCTGGTGAAGTAATTGAAAGACCTTCTTCCATAGTCAAAGAGCTGGTGGAGAACTCCATAGATGCCAAGGCTGCAGCAATAACAATAGAAATCAACAATGGAGGCAAAAGCTTTATAAGTGTTTCTGACAATGGCTCTGGTATTGTATCTGACGATTTGGACCACGTGTTTGAAAGACATGCCACCAGTAAAATAGATGATGCCGAAGACCTGTTTCACATTTTTACACTAGGTTTTAGAGGTGAAGCAATGGCAAGCATAGCTGCCATATCTGAAGTGGAAATGCAAACAAGAACTGAAAGCGAAGATTTCGGCAGTTATATACTTATAAAAGGTGGTAAGATATTAGATAGAAAATCCATTGGTTTTCCCGTGGGCACAACAATCACTGTTCGGAATCTGTTTTATAATACCCCGGCGCGGGAAAAGTTTCTGAAAAGCGATATCAGCGAACAAGGACATATCGTTGATGTAATACAAAAGCTCGCCATGGTAAACACCGCTGTTTCCTTCAAGCTCATTGTAGAGGGCAAAACGGTGCTTCATACGCCTGGCAATGGGGATTTATTGTCTGTATTAACATGCATTTATGGCAAAAATACACCAAAGGCCATGATGAGATTAGATTACAATAATCCTATGATCCACATAGATGGCTATATCGGAAAGCCAGAAATAGCACGAGGCAATTCCACGTATATGATTTTTTCCGTAAACAACAGAATCATACGAAATAAAATGTTAGGTGAAGCCGTAAAGCAAGCATACAAGGGGCTTTTAATGAATAATAAATTCCCTTTTGTCGTGCTCAATCTTATGGTTCAAACAGATAAGATAGATGTTAACGTACATCCAACCAAAGCAGAGATCAAGTTTTCAGATGATAGGTCAATTTTTAGTACCATCTATACCGCTGTAAAAAGTGCACTTGCTGGTGGCGATTTAACCTATGGCTCCTTTGGTGCTCAAGAATTCACAACTGAGCCCACAGCAGCTATGGCACCACAAAGAGTATATGAAGCTCCAACACCTGCTATCGAGATCCCTGATGGTCCAACCTCAAATGAAAGAAGCTTATCCGCAAGCAGAAATCATACTGAGAAAGATAGTGAGCAGCAGAGTTTTTTACAGGCTGGCGTAAGCTATAAAGCTGAGAATATCAATCATAGCTTCTATGAACAGCAAAAGCCAACAGCTGTTACAAAGCCCGCTTATTCTACTGTGCAGCAGCCATTGGACAGACCAAATCAATTAGAGAATCTTAGTATAATAGGTCTACTGTTTCATACCTATATACTTACCCAGGACAACTCCAATTTTTATATTATAGATCAGCATGCAGCCCACGAAAGAATCAATTATGAGTATCTCATGAGCAAATATCACAACAATGATATTGCAATTCAACCTTTGATGCTTCCCTTGGTCATCGAATTAAGTCCGAAGGAGGCTTTCATGGTGAAGGATAGTTTCGAAACCTTTGAAAGACTGGGTTTTGAAATGGAGTGGTTTGGAGATAATACAATTGCAATCAGGTCTGTACCCATCGTAATGGGAGAGCCTTGCAGTGGAGATTTCTTCAACGAAATACTAGACTCACTTGAAAGCAGTCATAAGTCTGTTTCTCCCCTAGAGAAAATAGTAATCAGTATGGCTTGTAAGAGCTCCATAAAAGCTGGTACATCCATTACCCTCGAAGAAATGCAAGAGTTGGTTAGGCGGCTTTCTATGACCAAGACGCCATATACCTGTCCTCATGGAAGACCAACAATCATATCCATGAGTCAATATGAAATAGAAAAGAAATTTAAACGCGTGTTATAAAAAGAGGTGCAACCAAGTGCAGCATGAAATAAATAACAAACCCAAAATAGTGATATTAGTAGGACCAACTGCTGTAGGCAAAACAGATATTTCTTTTGCTTTAGCAAAAAAGCTAAACGGCGAAATCATATCTGCTGATTCAGCACAAGTTTATAAATATATGGATATCGGCACCGCAAAAATATCCTCTGAAGAAATGCAAAGCATCAAGCATTATATGATAGATGAAATAGCTCCTGATCAAAGCTTTAGTGTCGCACAATTTAGAGATAGAGCAGATCAATATATTCAAGAGATTACTGCTAAGGGCAAGCTTCCTATTATCGCAGGTGGGACTGGATTATATATCAATTCCCTTCTTGATAATTTGGATTTTACCAAATCTGTAGGGGATGAAGACTTTAGGCAAAATATGCAGGACATAGCAGATAATAAAGGCAATGAATTTCTATATGAAAAGCTTAAGGACATTGATCCAAAATCCTATGAAAGACTGCATCCAAATGACGTACGCAGAGTGATTAGAGCTCTTGAAGTCTACGAATTTACTGGTAAAACCATTTCATATTTTCAAGAGGAGTCAAAAAAGCTGCCTCCTCGATATCAATCTGCTTATATAGGTCTCACCATGGATAGGCAAAGGCTTTACAACAGAATAAATCAACGAGTTGATGCAATGATTGAAAAGGGACTGATCAATGAGGTCAGAGGTCTGCTTGATATGGGCTACAGCAGAGACTTGGTATCTATGCAGGCCTTAGGCTACAAGGAGATCGTTCAATATCTAGAAGGGGAACTCAGTCTTGATGAAGCCATGTTTATACTAAAAAGAGACAGCAGGCATTACGCCAAAAGGCAGCTGACATGGTTTAGAAGAGATGAGCGGATAAAATGGTTCGATGTAGAAGAATATGATGACAGGCAAATATTAGTAGAAAATATTATTAATTACATTGCAGGAAAAATTTATTTATTATAGAATAAATATCTATAATAAATATAATAATAGTAATAGTAAAAGATATAAATTTAAGTCAAATTTACACTATATTTTATTTTGGAGGGGAATTTAATGAACAAGGTAAACATTAATCTACAGGATGTATTCCTAAATCAAGTCAGGAAAGAGCACGTCCCTATCACTATATTCCTAGTGAACGGATTTCAAATCAAAGGATTGGTAAAGGGATTTGACAATTATACAATCGTTTTAGATGTTGAAGGCAAACAGCAGCTTGTATATAAGCATGCAGTTTCTACTATATCACCAATTAAACCGATTATATTTGCATTCTCTGACAATGCTAGACACACAAACCAAGGCCAAGAAAACAGATAATTTCCCTGTTATTTTGCCGCTCTTTTGAATAGAGCGGCTTTTTATTTATTTCCCTTTGCAAAGCAAATCCAAGCAAAAGGTGTAGCTCTCGATAGGTTGAGACTTTTTATTTAACGCCATTTGCAAAGCAAATCCAGGCAAAAGGTGAGGCCCTCGATGGGCCGAGACTTTTTATTTGCATATGAATAATCATTTGTGATAAAATATATCGAAATATGTTAAATAGGGGTGCCTTATGCATTATAAAACAACAGATTACTTAATGAATAAATTGAATATAAACAAGAAGGTTATTGATTTATGTATCGCCACAGAAGACGAGCTGCAGCAGCAGTTTACTAAAATCAATGAAGTAAGAGAGTTCAATCAATACAAAGTACTAAGAAGCATGCAGAACAATAGACTTAGTGATACACATTTTAACTATTCAACTGGTTATGGATATGGAGACATCGGCAGAGAGACTATTGATAAGGTCTATGCTGATGTATTTGAAGCAGAGGACGCATTGGTTAGACCTCATATTGTATCCGGTACCCATGCCTTGACCTTATGCTTATTTGGGATTTTAAGACCTGGGGATGAAATGCTTGCAGTTACAGGCAAGCCCTATGACACCTTACACAATATCATAGGTATTGATAAGGTACTGCCAGGAAGTCTAAGAGAGTTCGGTGTTACATACAATCAAGTAGACCTCACCAATGAGGGAAAAATAAACTACAATGAAATTACAAAAAAAATTACAAGCAAAACAAAGCTGGTACTAATACAACGCTCGACTGGCTATGCTTGGAGACCTGCTCTTTCATTGGAAGATATTGAGTATACTATAAAATTTATTAAGATAATTAATCCGAAAATTGTCTGCATGGTAGACAACTGCTATGGAGAATTTATTGATTTTAAAGAGCCAACCGAGGTGGGAGCTGATATCATAGCTGGTTCCCTAATAAAAAATCCTGGTGGCGGAATAGCTCCAACTGGTGGCTATGTAGCAGGCAAGAAGCACTTAGTTGAAATGGCTGCAAGCAGGTTAATTGCTCCAGGTATAGGCAAGGAGTGTGGCGCAACCTTAGGAGTAAACAGATTGTTTTTCCAAGGCTTATTCCTAGCCCCTCATGTTGTATCTGAAGCACTGAAGGGGGCTGTATTCTGCAGTAAGCTCTTTGAAAAGCTAGGATTTGAGGTCAACCCTGAATTTTCATCCCGCAGAAGTGATATTATACAAGCTATTAAGTTCGGAAGCAGAGAAGCGCTGATTGCCTTTTGCCAAGGCATCCAAAAGGGATCTCCGGTGGATTCCTTTGTAAGCCCAGAGCCATGGGACATGCCAGGCTACAATGATCAGGTGATTATGGCAGCAGGCGGCTTTGTACAAGGCTCATCTATTGAATTAAGTGCTGACGCACCACTTAGACCGCCATATATCGCATATTTACAAGGTGGATTAACCTTTGACCATGCAAAAATCGGAATTATTTACGCAGTTCAGAATCTAATTGCTAGTAACTGCGTGAACATTTAAATGAAAATCAATGCGAGAGTTCGAAATTACTCTCGCATTAACTTTACTTTTTCATTTATTAGTGATATAATCATCTTTAAATTTATTCGATACCAAATAATTTTATATAACTAAATCAAAGGAGGATAAACAATGAATGTAATATCAGAAATTCTAAAACATGATTTACTCTACACCATTAAACCTTACGAGCTCAAAAGAGTAGAGCTTATTAAGCTTCTTACAAAGCACCCAGAAGTTAAATTTGTTTCCTTAGCAGGTGTTGATTTAACAGGAAACACAACGGATGAAAGAATTCCAATTGATATGTTCTTAGAAGATATAGATGAATTCTTAAACGGTTCTGTGCAAACTGATGGCTCCAGTGTTGTTCTACCAGGCATTGCGACCTTAAACAACGGCAAGGTAGATTTGGTAGCAGATATAGGCAGCAATTGGTATATTGACTATAATTTCGAACACTTTGATAAAACTACAGGAAAGCCTGTTGGTACCGTTAGAATACCATCTTTTCTAAATCACAACAATACTTTTGTCGACTCCAGATCAGTCCTAAAGAATGCAGAAAACTGCTTCAAGGCCGGAATATTATCTATTCTTGAGAAATATCCCGCAGTATTAGAACAATACAATCTAAAATTTGAAGATGTAGGCGACATCGTTCTGACTGCTGCAACTGAGCTGGAATTTTGGGTAAAAACACCTAATGATGCAGCAGATATTGAAGCGTTATCAGCTTCCCAAGAGCTGCAGGAGCAATATTGGAAAAGAACAAGAGGAGCAGTGCGAACGGCTTTAGAACAGAGCTTACTCTTGATGGATAAATATGATCTTCAACCAGAAATGGGTCACAAGGAAGTGGGTGGCATCAAAGCAAAGCTGGATGAAACTGGTCATTTTACGCATATCATGGAACAGCTTGAGATTGACTGGAAATACAGCAGTTCACTTCAATCAGCAGACAATGAAAAAATAGTAAAGAATTTAATCAAGGAAGTTTTTAGATTAAATGGCCTTGAAGTGACCTTCCACGCAAAACCTATTGAGGGAGTTGCTGGCAATGGAAAGCATACACATATAGGTGTTGCGATTAAAGATAGAAAAGGCAAAACAATAAACTTATTTGCACCAACAGATATCAATAAGGACTTTATGAGTGTTATGGGTTATGGAGCGATTATGGGATTGCTGAAAAACTATGAAATTATTAATCCTTTTATATCCTCTACCATAGACTCCTTGAATAGATTAAAGCCTGGTTTTGAAGCTCCTATATGTATCGTAGCATCCCTTGGACATAATGTTCATACTCCTTCAAGAAATAGAACAGTACTGATAGGATTGGTAAGAGATTTGAGCAATCCTCTGTCTACACGATTTGAAGTGAGATCACCTAATCCTAATACAAATACGTTCTTAGCTTTGGCGGCATTTTATCAAGCAATGCTTGATGGAATTAAAGCTGCTGTTAATTCTGGTATGTCAGCTGGAGAGCTTGAAAAAGAATTGTCCAAATCACCTGAAGAAGAAGGTATGTACTTAGAAAAAGGCAGATCCTATAGAAGCGAAGAAGATGTATTTGATCATTTTACACCAGAAGAAAGAAATATGTATTTTGGTTTGCATCCAGCAACAGTATATGATAACATCATTGCATTTGATAATTATCCTGAAAAACTACAAATCATGATGGAAAATGGTGTAATTTCTGAGAAGATTATTCGCAGCTATGCTACAGCTGTTACAAACAGATGGGTTGCAGAAATCATCAATAGACTTGTTCCAGAATATATGGATTTGGTTCGCGGAAGCAAGATATTGCATAGTGAACCAAATGACAATAATATGGAAGATGTCGATACCGAGAACTGGAATAAGGTAAATGCCTTGAGAAATTACCTTATGAAGGATACGAAAAATCAAATAAGCTTATTCAATAAAATACGAGAAGCTGCTGCGTTGAAGGACTACAAAGCGCTATCTGCACTGCAAGTTGAAATGAGCAGCAAAATTGGTGAGCTGAGGGAGTTCTACAGCATATACAGAAGAAATATATTAGATTAAATATCAAAGTATAAAAAATAGACGAGGTTTATAACCTCGTCTTATTTTATACTTCTAAATACACCAATTACCTTACCTAAAATGGATAATTCTTTGGTAATAATGGGCATCAAATAAGGATTTTCAGGCTGTAATCTGAAGTAATCCTTTTCTTTGTAGTAAGTCTTAACTGTTGCTTCATCGTTTAATAGAGCAACAACGATATCGCCGTTATTCGCTACAGCCTGCTGCCTAACGATTACAAAGTCACCATCAAAAATTCCAGCATTGATCATACTATCGCCTTTTACAATCAACATAAAGGCAGTGCTGTTGCCAATATAATCAATGGGAACAGGGAAGGTGTCTTCAATGTTTTCCTGGGCTAAAATTGGAACCCCTGCCGTAACCTTGCCAACCACAGGTATTTCTACCATCTCTCTTTTACTTGAAAGGCCACTGTTGCTGTCTAATACTTCAATCGCTCTTGGCTTGGTAGGATCACGTCGGATAAAGCCTTTCTTCTCCAGGCGCTCTAAATGTCCATGCACCGTAGAAGTAGATCTTAATTTCACTGCATCGCATATTTCACGAACAGAAGGTGGGTAGCCCTTTTTATATATATCATTTTTTATATAAGACAAAATCTCTAGCTGTTTTTTGCTCAAATCTTCTGTATTCATATTAACACTCCATTTACAATTATTCTAATCGCCGAAACTAACACAATTATAACATATACTTTCAAGAATTCAAACATACGTTCGCAAAAAAAATACAAAATTATGCGGTATTTATGGTAATTTAACCATATTTTATATGTTTTTTCATAAAAATCATTGACATAGAACAAACGTTCGTATTATAATAATATCAACAAGAACATACGTTCTGGGAGGTTTTAAAATGAAGAAATATAAAATAGTCAATAAATACAGGTTCTTTGGTGCAATAAGTCTTATAATGGTAATACTGTTTGCAACCATGTTTTTTATGGTAGTAAATGCAAAAAGTACAAGCAATGTAGCACTTGTACCTGTTTACGTAGGTGAAGGTGATAATCTATGGCAGTTATCCATTCAACATTCCGATGGAAAGATAGATATTAGAGATTATATAGCCAATGTCATATCAATTAACAATTTAAGTGACTCGAACATTAAGCCAGGGGAGCTTATAATGTTTCCGCATTATAACGATTAGTCCTGGGATTATTTTAATACGATACTATCTAAATCTTGATTATTGATAAGAAGATCTATGTTCTTTATTAACTCAGGCATTTTCTCAAGTAATGTAACAAGAGGTTGATATCCATTGCCTATTCCTGCAGTTTTATCTATTTCGATATTTTGCACGGTATCGCCGCTTTTGAATTCTACATTTTTTAATATAACCTCAATGCGATTATAGCCAGGCTTGTACTCACAATAAGCTGTAGTTGTTCTATTGTTTTCATCAGTTCCCTCAAATATCAATGTATCCTTTTCTAAATGTTTAAACTTTAATATTGATTGTTCATTTACATCTGGCATATCAACTAAGTAACCGATCAATTTGAAATTATCAACAAAGTAAATCTGACTTGTATCACCTTTTACAATAGCTGTAGCACATGTCAATAAAGCCTCGATATTATCAACAAACCACTTTGATGTATTGATAAGCTTTTTATGCATCATAACTCTTGGAACCACATTATATTTGTTATTTCCATAAGCCATCCAAACTGAGAAGCCGTCATATTCTTTATCGTGTTCAATACCCATTTCATCCGCATTTTCCGGCACATATTCTTTCTTTATCATTACATCGATATATATGGACGAGTTATAATTGCTAAAAGCTGCTGTATTTTCTTTGATGTATCGAATGAAAAGTTTGTTCTTGCATTCTTCATCTAGTACGAGATCTTCTGCAATTTTTTTATCAACCTTTCGTTTGCTTCTAATTGTTGAATTTAAATCCAAATTATGTTTTGATTCTCTTAAGTCAACTGAATCATCGATGAGAAGAGAGGGGTACTTGTTAACATACATATCTAAATTCTGAGTTTTAAATTTAATTATCCTATCATACATTTCAAACTCTTTATGATCTACAAGCTTCTTAAACACAATATCCCATTTAATATTTAGCTTTTCATTTTTGTTCATAACAGGAATTCCATTAATCGTATCCATTAAGTCATATATTAAAGACTTTGCTTTGTTTTTCTCTGCATCTTCATTCATCTTTATCAAGCCTTGATATAGTATAAATAAGAAATATAATCCAATTGTAAATCCCCATAATAAAGTAGGGGATAAATCCATAAGCTTGGTTATTAGCAGCTCAAAAGCAAGTGTAGCCATCAGAATAATGAATATATATAGGTTAGTTGATGAATTATACAATATAAAAACCTCCATAACAATTATAATTTAACCCATGGTATTTACTCAAAAGTAATTTAATGATATATTTTGATTATACTATACTATTGACAGATTAATAAATAGGAAGGGAGTACCAGTTTATTTATGACACATGAAATTGAGTGCGTATTATCGGACAGAGCTTGCATCGAATGCGGCGAATGCGATATCTGCGATTTAGACAATTCCAAAATCTGTGACAACTGTTGTAATTGCATTGAAAATGACGCAGACTTTAAAGGAATCTATATAGATGATCTCATCGACAGCGATGCTGATATTAATATTGATGATGAAGATATTGAAATTAAGTTTGATGAAGCTGTAACGGATAAAATAAAATAAACAATACGCAGATTAACATAATATTAATTATGTTAATCTGTTTTATTTTTCTCCAAATCTACTTCACCGGAAAGAGGATTTGATTTTACTGCGTTACGCAATCTTTCATCGTCTATATGAGTATAAATCTGCGTAGTTGATATATTCTCATGACCCAGAATATGCTGCAAGGCTCTGATATCAACATTCCCGTACTTATACATTAATGTAGCTGCTGTATGTCTCAGCTTATGGGTAGAGTACCTATCGGCGTCCAAATCCGAAGCCCCTATGCATTTCTTTACAATGTATTGGACGGATCGTTTGCTGATTCGCTGTTTTCTTTCACTTAAGAATAAAGCATGCTTGTCTTTCACCCCATCTGTAGGTCTAACCTTTTTATACTCCTCAATTGCTTTTAAACACGCATGATTCAAATATACAGTTCTTTCTTTGTCACCTTTCCCAATTACTGTTAAAATATCATTGCTGATTCTGTTGATATCAATGCCCACAAGCTCTGAAAGCCGCAAGCCACAATTCAAGAAGAGCGTAATGATTGCAAAATCTCTTTCTTTATTTTCACCATCAATAGAAGCCAAAAGATGCTTGCTTTCTTCTAAAGTAAGGTAAATAGGGTGTCTAGAGTTTATCTTAGGTGGCTCCAGATCCAAGGCTGGATTCTCGTCAATTGCTTTTACCTTGCCTTGGAGATACTTAAAGAAAGAGCGGAGGCAGGCAACCTTACGAGCTCTTGCATGATTTTTATTGTCTCGCGCATTTGCTGTATAAGATAAAAACGCATATAAATCGCTTAATGTAATTGTCCGTAAGATATATTCATCAATATCAGAAATAACAATTTCTTCTAAATCAATATCGGAGGAAACAATATTTCTCCTGATTTTAATAAACTTAAAAAAGATAGAGAGATCATAACCATAGGCTGCAATGGTATTTTTTGATTTGCCTCGAATGGTTTCCATATATGCTAAAAAGTCTTTTGCATGCAAAGGTAGATTTGTCACGATTAAACCCCCTATTCCTTCAAAATTGTCCTTATTTTGCTTATTTTGCGCGAAATAAACATTTCGCGCAATCTACATATTATACTATTTCGCCAAAAACTCGAAAAATCCTGCTGTTGCAAGACTTTCAGCTATAAAAATTTTATTTTTCACTTTGTTTTCTATTTTTCTTATATTTATCAATTGTTTTACCTCTACTTATGCTTTGATATAAAAATTTAGCTTTTATAATATTGTTCATGTTTCCATAGCTAGTCCATAAAAATTGTTTTCTCGCTACATGAAATTTATCGGCATTAATTTGTGGTATTTTCATATTTTCATTGCAAAGAAATATTTAATTTGAATTCGTTATATTTGCCCATATTCTGTTTAGTGCTAAGTTATTACCCCTAAAAATAAAATGGCTTAAAATCGATTTAAACGCGTCGTGATTTTAGCAATTTTTTCAAAATTTCATAAATCATGTCGTCTATATTAAATATGCTCAGTAGTTCTATTAAAGACATTCAGTATATTCTAACATCATTTTTCAAGTATGTAATATTCACTATTACTTCAATATTAATAATTATAATAAAAATTAGAAAATTAGATATCTTGGTGTAATTTGTTTATAATCAACATATTCCTTTCCAAATATGGCTGTTAAATGTTGTTCCTCTTGTTTTATTAGAAAATGAATAGAGATTATACAGCTTGCTGCTACATATAGTGTTAATAAATTTGGATGTGTTATAAACAGGCCTACAAACATCAAATCAAATCCTACAAAAGCTGGATTTCTGCTAATCTATATATTCCGTTCTTTATTAAAGCCGTCTTTGTATTTTTATCTATCCCTACACGCCAAGAAGATTTCATTGAAATTGCTGATACAATAAAAATTATCAATCCAACTAATAAAAGCGCTATTCCAATGGTTCTAGTCTGGCTATTGAATTTAAAGTAATTAAAGTCCTTATTATATATAATTCCAACAAGAGGAAGTAGAAACCACAGCAATCCCCAAATGAATGTTGTTATCTTTACAAAAAACTCTACAAGTCGTATTTTATTTTCCTTCATCCCCTTAGCAAGCACGTTTGCCTTTATATTATCCCTACTGCTCATTACCATCAATTTTCCTAAATAAGCACTAAGATACACCAGTAAAAGGGCTAAAACTATATAGTTAAATGTTAATGGCATATATATTCCTCCAATGTCTTAATGTACCAATTAATATTTAGGATTGTAGCAGTCAGCAATAGAAATTAAGTGCAGCAAAAGCTGCACTTAATCTAATCAATAATCCTAATTATTTCAAAGGTAACAGAACCTTTTTTATTGTGTCTCTTATCTAACAACGTCTCATTCTTTGGCATGTTTTCTCTGACATTGTTAATAATATCATCATTGATAATCGTGCAATTATAACTTTCAATACTTTCTTTTAGCTGTGATATTATACCCTTCCTACAAAGTTTCATATGCTTATATGAATATATGTTCTATTCTCAAAGCCCCAAAACATGCAAGCAAGCAATACAAACATCGAGCCTATAGAAAATGAAAGGCTGCTTAAGTCTGTCGTAGTTAGTATAATACTAGATAGTGTAATCAAGGTAATTGATATCCATAATCTCTTCCCAATGCCTTCTTTAAATACTACTAATGCAACAATTTTTAAAAAGGAGCAACTTAGAAAATGGTGCACTCATCCCAAACAATGCTGCTGCAATTATCGCCTGTGCGATCGCCATATATGTCTTGATGTTTGTATTCATGTGCTGACCTCCACAGAACTTTATTTTTGAATTTCATGGAATATCTTGGATTTTTAATATTTATGAATAGTCATTACATTCTTTGTCATTTAGAAACTTGAATTTTGTTTGCGTTGAGTAACTTAGTAAAAATCATAGAATATACAATTACTGCCAATATAATACTAACATAGTTTATCACCATAATTATAGGACTTTGAAAATAAAACCCATGCACATATACTCCCAAAACTTGGGAGCCAACAAACCCTCAGACCATACCCCATTGCGGTGGAGAAAAGTCACTTTTTATGAAATAATTCTTAAAATAATCACTTAGCATATACAAGGTGTATAAACCCCAAGCTATTGTAATCCCGTAAGAGAAATTGACAATAAAGAAGGATGCACCTTTTAAGTCAATCGAGAAATAGTTTTGCAGATACATCGCTATCCTATAAAAACTTAAGCCATAAAGACACGCTATAGGAAGAACTAGAAAAAAGGCTGGAAGTACAGGATTATCTGGTAATCCCTCTTTTTTCATTTGATGATAAATTAAAAACACTAACTTAATAATTAATAAGAAAAGCCCAATGCTTAAGGTGATTAGAGACGCAATGGCTGCAATCCCAGCTATCACCTTGCTACCTGACATGGCTGCAATCCCTGTGCCAGTTAGATTGACTAAACCAAAGGCAAAAACATCAAGCAGCCATACAAAACTGAACTTTCTCATATCTACCGAGTCTTTTAACCATGTTTTTATAACCTTAAATTCTAGCTTCAGCAAAAAAAACCATAGAATTCCAAATAAAATTAATGATGGTAACATAAGTGCTTGTAAATTAGCTGATATCTGTGGTATGAAGAATCCTATTGGTCCCCAGAATACATTTGTGCTCATTGCCAAAGAAGCTATTATTGGAAATATACCTACGTTTTTATATGAATCACTCATAAAGGCGTCAAGTTCTGACTTATTTCTAACCCAAGATACTAACCCCTTTAAAAATACGAAAGTTAATATTAAATGCACAATAGTAGATATCATCATAATTGCTACTAAGGGAAAATACAATGCGATCTCAACACCGGATAGTGCATTCCATGCAATATCCGATAACTTGATCAACCCTTTGCCGTGTGGAATTGCAAATTGCAGATAGTTAAATGGCATTAAAGCTACTCCTCCCGCAGCCAATGATGCCTGAAATAACAGTGGATGAAACTTTATATTAAACTTCATTTACTCAACTCCTTTTAGGGAACATCAATTACTTAAATTGTTTAATTTTTTAATTACTTTGTCAATTTCTTCTTTAGTTGTGTATCTACCAAGTGTAAATCTTACTGCCCCACGTCCCACTTCGTCAGATACACCCATAGCCTTCAGTACAGGGGAGATTGTAGTCATGCCTGAATGACAAGCTGAACCGGTTGATGCAGCTACTTCATTTAAGCTATTTAAAACTTCATGTCCATTATGACCAATGAAACTGATATTTAATGTGTTTGGTAATTTCTTTTCTGGGTGCCCATTCAAGTGAATCTTATCACCGAATTTTTCTTTGAGCTTATTATAAAAGTACTCTGTCAGCTGTTTTATTTCTGACCCTTTCAAAGCTTCCATTGCAATTTCACAAGCTTTACCAAGTGCCACATCTAAAATGATATTTTCTGTTCCTGCTCGTTTACCACTTTCATGTCCAGCTCCGTGTATCAGCGGCTCAATATTAATTCCATTCCTAATAAACAAAGCTCCAATACCTTTAGGCGCGTATAGCTTATGTCCTGCAACAGTTAAAAAGTCTACATTCAAGTTTTTTACATCTACTTGCACTTTACCAATCGACTGAGATGCATCTGTGTGGAATAATACATTATGTTTTTTGCAGACTTTTGATATTTCCTCTATCAGCTGTAGTGTACCAGTTTCATTATTCGAATGCATAATTGTAACTAAGATTGTTTTTTCAGTAATCAATTTTTCAACATCAGATGGATTTACAATACCATATTCATCAACTGGTAAATAACTTACTTCATAACCAAGTTTTTCTAAATACTTACATGGATTAATAATAGCTGGATGCTCCACTTGAGATGTAATAATGTGATTGCCTCTATTTTTATATGTAAAAGCTACCCCTTTGATAACAGTATTATTTGATTCACTTCCACCACTTGTAAATAATATCTCTTCAGGCGAGCAATTTAATAGTATTGCTACCTGCTTTCTTGCATTGTCAACTGCGCTTTTGGCACTAACTCCCAATTCGTGGCTGCTGGATGGATTTCCATAGTTTCCATAGAGATAGGGAAGCATGGCATCTGCTACTTCCTTATCTATCGGTGTTGTTGCATTATAATCAAGATAAATCATATGCTACTCCTTTCAAACACTTTATTATTCATATTAGTGAGTATAATCAATAATTTTAATTGAATCTCCGACTTTCTTCACAATTGCTTTCTTCATTTGCTCTGCATGAGGACAAGCAAAGCCAATGGGATTGCCCTTGGTGATACAAGATGCTAAGACAATGGTGTCTGCTCCACGCTTTACCATCTCAGCAGCTCTAGTTACCGCTTTTTTACCTGGACATCCACCACAGGTATTCACTCCAATTACTTCGATATCTTCATCAACACCTTCGAATGCTAATTTATTCGTATTCATCACCTTAAAACATGTTGTTGCTGGACACATATCTTCTGTCTGCATACATCTGATTAATCCTACCTTCATTGCAAACCTCTTTCTGTAGTTATTTTTTAACTTTTTTTATCATTTCAAATTGCTTCTCCATTTGTTCCACCATAGCATCTCTCATAATGATGCATGCTTGAAGAGTTTTAGGATTAGCGATGGTATAGTACATCTTAGTACCCTCACGCCTTACATCCACAACTCCTTTTTCCCTCATCACAGCTAGATGTTGCGATATATTTGGAACTTTTACCTCCATGGCTGAAGAAATTTCATCTACACACATTTCTTTTTCTCCTAATAGAAAGAGAATCTCTATTCGCTTAGGATTACTCATAAATTTACAAAAATCAGCATGGAGCTTGTATAGTTCTTTTTGGTTATTCATTTTAATCGCTCCTTTTGTTATCTGCGTAAACACATATATAATTAAACAATATTGATAAAAGGTTATACTTCAAAACAAAATAATACCCCTAATACATGAAATAACTTAAGTTGATTCTAGTATTAGAGGTATCCTTCGTTTTAACACATTGAGTCTCAAACTCTAAACTAAGACTATAACAATATGCAGTTATGTAATTCATTACACGTCAATTGATATATTATTTAAATATTAAAAAACAAGTATCTTATCAGCTTCTGAACTCAAAAGTGCTAGTTCGTCCATAGTACTTCTTTCTGCACCCGGTACCATGTTATCTATGCTCAGACCCCGAGCATCCATACAACTGCCTCAGAGCTTTACCTTACCATTCTTCACCAAGATAGATTTCAGCATTCTCCCAATATTATAGTAGCCATTTGGAGTATTCTGACCGTCTATTGCGTTGACAACACCATCACCTATAAGTGAAATGTTTACATCTGCTTCAATTGTTTTTTGTAGGCTCATGGCTAACCTCAAAGCATTGTAAGCTTTCTCTGTACCATAAGGTCCATCATTAACAATAAATAAGTATTTCATATTCAAACTCCTTTCTTCAATTTGGTTATTTGCGAAAGTATGCAAATATATGATAATTAAATAATAACAGAAATGTTATTACAGGTCAATATTATCCTTTTAACAACATTTCTTTTTTTCGTTTATATTCTTCTTCATCTATTTCTCCTTTTGCAAATCTTGCATTGAGAATTTCCATTGAATTAGAATACGGCATTTCATATCTCATATTGTTACTGTTGTTGTTAATTAATTTAATAACTGCATACATAATGAATCCAATTAAAATTAGAGGAATAAGCATCATTCCAAACCAACCTCCTGTCATACCATAGTAACCCCAACCCATCATAGTCTACATCTCCTTTTTTTGTTTTCACTTAATTTCTTCTTATTTATCCTAAAATTGCTCACTGCATAACCTTCATATACTATTATAGTGTAGAAATGTGGAGTTAATATGTAGAAAAAGCTCTGCTAGTTATTCAATTTTGAGGTAAATTATATATAAATAATTAATAAGTAATTTACCTGCTAGGACATTAAAAGAAGCACTAGGGTCGTTTCTGGCGCTTCTTTTTACTCAACTTATTCTTCTTTTCATCCTGTCTTAATAACCAATAAGTTCAAGACGAACAATTCTTGAGTTATATAACACACTCTCTCTGCCCCACCCCTCTATTCCTCGATAAATCGTGACACCAGCTATTCCGGATGCTTTCTTTCGTCTATACACCCTTATAACAAAAATTGTTTTATGACATAGGCACC
>JAQSYB010000273.1 GCA_029256365.1 Clostridia bacterium | reverse complement strand
TGCTTTGGATCTAAAAAAGCTGTGGCCTTATATGCAAAGTTCTTTTTACAATACTCTATTGTGTCGAGAATCTTATTTGCCAGCAGCCTATCATCATAGTCAGTATATTTATCGATTAACTTACTTCTATCCAACCCTTACAGCTCCTAAAATATCAGTCTGATTAATGTATAAGCAAGGGGCTGAATAACATATTGTATGCCCAGCATAGCAATTAAAGGTGATAAATCTACCATTTCAAAATGAAGATTAAGCTTATTTGAAAGCTTTCTAAAGGGTTCTAAAATAGGCTCTGTCACATTAAACAATAGCATGATATATTTGTTATTTGGATTATACCTCGCCCAAGACAGCACAACCCGAATTACAAGCAAAATATTGATCAGTTGAAAAAATACACTCAATGACCTAATCAGTAAATATTCCATTTCATCACTCTCATTCTTTTGTATTATTAATTATTTTAACCAACTGAAAATTCCTTCTAAATCGAAATCTTCCTTACCGATGCCATTTTTGAGATCTCCTAGAATATCCACATTGGATGGAGCAACTATCACAATTCCATTTGAAACCTTTTGAATTGTACCATCTAAAGCAAATACTGCTCCACTTATAAAATCAACCATTCTTCTAGCAACATCCTTATCAATGTTTTCGAAGTTGATGATGATTGGCTTTTTACTTTTTAGATTATTACAAATATCCTGTACTTCATCATAGCTTGTAGGCTCGATTACTACTACCTTCATAGGCAGTGAAGCAGAATGTAAGTTTACAACATTGCTTTTCTTTATGGATGTTACAGATTCAATCTGTGGCTTAACTGAGGCAGCTACTTCCACTTCCTCATTGTCTTCCTCAATATTATCGCCTATTCCCATGAAATATAACACTTTATTAAAAAAATTAGAACTCATTCACTATACCCCCAATTAATCTTATCATGATCTATATATTATAATTGCGTTTACCAAATATGGCTGTTCCTATTCGAATCATGTTTGCACCCTCTTCTATTGCAACTTTATAATCATTGCTCATCCCCATAGACAAGTGCTTCATTTCTGTATTTGGCAAATTCATTTGCGCCAGTTCGTCAAACTTATCCTTTAGCTGTCTAAAAATAGGCCTTACTCCTTCAGGGTTTAAATCATAAGGTGCTATCGTCATTAAGCCCTTAATGCGTATGCTGTTAAATACCGATATGCTTTTTATAAAATCTACAGCTTGTTCCAAATCTATTCCAAACTTCGTATCTTCTTCAGCTACATTGATTTGTACTAACACATCCTTTATTAGATTGTTCTTCTCTGCTCTTTTATTGATCTCTTCTGCTAATTTAATACTATCAACAGAATGGATTAGCTCTACTTTATCTATTATATATTTTACCTTATTGGTCTGTAAATGCCCAATCAGATGCCACTTCACATTTTTGTCCACTGCATCGTATTTATCCATTATCTCCTGCACCTTATTTTCACCAAGATTGGATACTCCGCAGCTGACTGCATGATTTATCTTTTCTGTATCTACAGTTTTTGTAACCGCTATTAAGGTTATGTCATCTGTTCTGCCGCAGTCTTTACAAATCTGTTTTATTTCTTCTTTCATTTCAGTTATATTGACTTGAATTTGATCCAAGTGATTCACTCCTTTAAAAAGATCCTGGAAGCATTTGATTCTCTTTCACTTTGTCAACTGTTGTTATTACTCTGTCGTAAGGCTTTAACTCATAGTTTTTGCTATCATAGCCTGCCTCACCCTTAACAAGGTTTAAGACCAAAGCTTCTTTATCATTGGTTATAGCGATATTTACAGGAACAAATCTTGCAATGCCGTTTCTTTCTATAAATACACCCTTTAGCCCCTCTTTCTCAACGATACTTTTGAGAGGGACTATGAGGCCTTCACTATACTTTGTTATTATCTCTACATTTGCAATTCTAATTCGTTGAAAATCCTTCATTTGCTCATCGGTTCTTACTACAATTAGGTTTCCATCCTCGTTGCCCTCGTTAAAGTGCTTCAAGGTGCCAAAGACAACTGTATTATTATAATCCTTGAATCTAACTCGAATGCTCTTGCCCAAGTCCTCTTTTGTAAGAATCCCCTTTGGTATGACAGAAGCGATATACCATTCGAAGTTATCTACGATCTTGACGCCTTCGGGCTTTTCTATCTCTTTCTTTTTATCCTCATTATTCAATGCCTTCATGATTTCTTGAATACTAGCTACCTTTAAGGCTTGTATATTTTCTGGTTTCAGTACATTTTCGTATCCGTCCAATTCATAGCTGACCAACCCGCTGGCTTTTGCGTATATAACATTCAAATCGTTCTGTTTGATCTGCTCCAAAGTAGTCTTTTCCTGAATCAGCTGTTCAAGGTTTTGACCACTGAAGCTTTCAGTCCCATAGATCAAAGACTTCTTATACATATCCGCAGCAAGCTCATCTTTCACCTGGTCTAGCTTAGAAAAATCTCCTGACTCAGTGACTGCTTTTAATTCATTCAGATTCTCTTGTATGCTTGAATCAATCTTTTCTCTATCAGCTGCAAAAAAATTGTTGTCAGCCTCAGCCTTTTTTATTTCTTCTATTCTTTCATTAATTTTGTCAATTTTTAATGAAATGTTATCATCTACTCCGTTGTTCTCCGAAAGCTTCAATATAGGCTTGCCCATTGCTACTCGATCGCCCTCATTGGTTTTGTAATCTGCCGCAGTGTTTCCAGGCAAAGCCATTGACCACTCATTTTTAATCAGTATGCACTGTGTAGAAATGGCTTTTTCCATTAAATCATACTTGACCATTTCTGTTTCAATTTTAAATGCAAAATATCTAAAAGCATAAGCTATACAAACTACCGTAAATAAGATCGGTATAATTCGTATAGAAGATGATCTTTTCTTCTTCCCTTTTTTGACCATAATCCGCCGTGCCTCTCTATTTCATTATGGTTAACATGATTTACCTTATATACTTCTCCACTGAATTGTTTAATCCTTCAAGAAA
>JAQSYB010000272.1 GCA_029256365.1 Clostridia bacterium | reverse complement strand
CAGCGTAAAGGTAAAAGGTGCATATGGAGAACGTGAAGTAGTCGCAGAAATTGTGAAGATCAACGGCATTGAAGATAGCAGAAATGTTTTAACAGAGAAGGTTATAAAAGAACCAAAGACTCAGATATTGATTAAGGGCACCAAGGAGCTTCCACCTAAAAAGGGAACAGGTACCTTTAAAATGCCAACGAGGGGTTATTTATCCTCTAGATTTGGATCCAGATGGGGAAGCGTCCATGAAGGCATTGACTTAGCAGCACCAATAGGCACAGCAGTTAATGCAGCGGATGGTGGAGTTGTAACCTGGGTAGGAACAAGAGGAGCCTATGGAAAGCTAATCATGGTGGACCATGGTGCGGGATATGTAACCTATTACGGTCACCTAAGCAAATACTCTGTATCAAAGGGTGACAAGGTATATAAGGGCCAAAAAATTGGAGCAGTGGGCAATACAGGAAGAAGTACCGGACCTCATTTGCATTTTGAAATAAGGAAGAACGGAAAACCTGTAAATCCATTGAACTATGTAAAGTAATAAAAAAAGCTGGAAGATTAGACATCTTCCAGCTTTTTAATGTTAATAATACCTGCGCCTTGCACATTTTTTAATTCATTTATGGATATGGCACAGGCTTTTAGAACACTTTTTACATCATCGGGCTTTAAGTCTCCCAATTTTTGATAGACAAGTGCAACAGCAGCAGCAGTCAGACTTGCCGCAATGGAAGTGCCATTGTATTCCGTGTACAGCGTTGCAATGCTGCCTGATTTGACAAAGCTTTTATTTTTTGGAATATAGGCTGTTTCTGCATTGAGGGTTTCTACAGCAACACCGGGCATAATGGCATCTGGTTTATCACACTTAAAGTATACCGGTCCTTTTCCGCTAAAGCTTGCTGCCCTTGGTGGCAGCTCAGCTACAGAGCATGCAGCGCTGGTATAGGTATATGGACTTACCCCGGGACTGGTAATGGTACTTTCAAAAGGACCATTGTTGCCAGTACAGCTGCAGACAAAAATATTGTTTTTCCAAAGCTTTTCTGAAGCCAAGCTCAACAAATCAAAGTCTCGAGAGAAGTTCGATGTACCAAAGGGCAGCACTGCAATTTTTATATTCTGCTTTTCCCTTATATTTACAATCCACTGCATCGCAGCCAAAATATCTGAATAAAAGCCAGACCCAAATTTATCAAAAGCCTTGGCACATACAATATTGGTTTCATATGCTACAGTTCTGAACTTCCCGTCTACGGATGCGCCGAAACCGGCACCGATGCAAGCAGTTCCATGACCATTGTCATCATAAGGAGAAGCTAGATCATTTATAAAATCCTTAAAATCTATAATTCTATTCCTCGGACGGACCAAATCAGGATGTGGATATACTCCAGAATCAATAAAAGCCACAGTAATTCCCTTGCCATTTAGATAAGAAGCCTTGATTTTCACTGCTTCCTCCAATTCATCCTCGGTTTTTAAGCTGCTGTGACCACCCATTAAATAAGCCTTGGAGTCATAAAAGATCTTTTCTACTTCCAGTATTCCGCATAGGTTGGCAAAACGCGAAACAGGAATTACTCCGCAAATTCCATTGATAAAAGGCAGCGTATATTTGATTTTCATGCCCATCCTCTTTAAGCGAGCTTCTATAATACTGTCTACATCTTTGCGGAACAATACGATAATAGGAATCAGCTTTACTTTATTTATGGCGATCATATTTCGTATAGCATAATCAACCTTTTTCGAATATGTAGTAAAAGGTATACCAGCTATAAGCTTTTTGAAAAATTTCATACATATCCCCCATAAAAAAATCATTTTTTAAAATAATATAATTCATAATATGCATATTGAATTGCCTTGGTGATTGTATATATAATTAATTAAGGGAGGGAATAAAATGGCAATACTTGAGTTTAAATGTATAGAATGTGGAGAAAGATTTGATGAATTGGTGAATGCATCAAATAGAGATAAGCTAGAATGTCCAAAATGCAAAAGCAAAGAAATAAAGCAGATTTATGAAGGCAAATGCAATTCCTTGGGCAGCACGAGTGGAAAATCATCAAGCTGCAGCAGCGGAAACTGCGGTGGCTGCAGTGGTTGTCATTAACGCAGCTAGTATGTACAAACTACCAATGAAGTTTACATAAGATTGATGTATAATATATTTCTAACAGCAAAGAAGGAGGAAATATATTATGAAAAAACTTTTCACATCCCTAATGATCATGATATCAGTCATTACACTCATTGGCTTTGCAGGAGATAAAGGCATTCATACAGCAAAAATCCAAGGCTACAAAGCGCTGAAGGTTTTTGTACAAATAAAGGATGAGCAGATTGTAACCTCTGATTTTATGGAGTATCAAACAGAGCATTTCACCATAAAGTACAGACCAGAGGATGAAAACATTATTCGAGAAACAGCGAATATGTTTGAAAAGAGCTATGAAGCAATTGCAAAAGAATATAACTACAGCGTTGAGGAAAAGACTGTTGTTATCATATATAAGGATCAAAATGAATTTTGGAGCTATCAAAGCTCAATACAGGGACAAGCTGTAATGGGACTTTATAATATGGGAACCATTCATGTTTTATCACCCAATGCATATCAGGACCAAAAGGAAAATCCAATGGAATTTTTTAAAAACAATGGTCCGGTATTACACGAATATGTACACAAGGTAGTGGATGAGCTTACAGGAGGAAATATAGAGCTTTGGATTACAGAGGGATTGGCATTGTATGAAGAATATAATATCGACAATACAGAGTGGGCTGCAGGCTATGAATATGAAAGATATTTCGATTCACAGGAAATGAGAGAAGGTTTCATGTATGCCGATGAAGTGCAGTCTTATAGACAAAGCTTTGATATGGTAAAATATTTGATCGACAGCTATGGCATGGAAAAAATGCAGCTGCTGTTTGCAGAATTGAAAAGTGGAAGCGGCACAGATCAAGCATTCTTAAAGATTTATGGAGTCTCTGCAGATGAGTTTATTGATTCACAAATATATGCAAAATAAAAA
>JAQSYB010000012.1 GCA_029256365.1 Clostridia bacterium | reverse complement strand
TAGCATGTTTATGGCAGAAATTCTTGCAGCAGCATAGCCCTCTTCCTTGCTAAGCTCTTTCCCAAGCTTTCCATGATACAGTATTTTTCCACCTACCACAGGACCCGTACCAGAAAGATACAATAAGTTTCCGGTTCTTCGAAATCCCACATAATTAGCCACCGGTTTATTCAATGGCGGAAGCTCAATTCCAAGCTCATAGAGATTTTGTTCAACAATTGCCATACAATCACCCTTTCATAAAATATATTAAGTTAAATTTCTACAAATACAAAGTTATGTATATTATAACAAACGTCTGCAACAATATCAAGAAAGCAGGCGTTAAAGTTACATATTTATTATTTTACTTTTAGTGCTATTTTAAAAAGAGGCGTTGCACTAATTTTTTTGTGCAACAGCCTCTTTTTAAATATTTAATTTGAAATATTATTTAATCCATTTATAACTGTTACCGCTTCTGCTCTTTTGGCATTATCGTCTGGTCTGTAGGTTCCGTCTGGATATACTGAAAGATTCTATAAGTATTTCGTAATATATTTTTTTATTAACCGCCGCCTAAAATATAAAGTATATGGACTTCATCTTTATCGTGTAAGACCGTTTCCTTATCTGCTCTTGATTTATTTACTAAAAATACTGCGGATCTTAACAAAGAATCTATGGAATCATTAATTATTTCACTAATATAATCAAGTAAGATTTCTATAGTAGAATTTTCAGGTAGTTCAATTGTTAATGGCAAGCTGGTTGTTTCAACACCAAAATATTTTATTTTAATAACCAATTTATCACCTCTTTTTAACAATTATGTTTGAATACTCCATATCTATCATAAATGTTTCTATCTTAATAAGATAATTCACTATCACCTTCAATACTATCATCTAATATAACATTGAAGTCGCAAGCATTTATTCTATTTTTTAATACCCTTGAAATTTCAACTTTATAACCGCCAACATTTAAGCTATCCAAGCCTTTTAGTAAGATTTTCTTAGCACATAAATCTAAAAGAGCTGCTACTGTCATATCTCCACTTACACCTGAAAAACACTCAACGTATAAATTTCGCTGAACCATAAAGATTACCTCATTTTAATTAGCTTTATTAATTAACTTCAAAGCAATGATATTAATTCTTTTCATATACTTCTAAGTTAAAGTTAAATTATAGAATTAAATTAATTGGAGGCTGGTTATAAGTTAATGAAATACAAACCATCCCCCAAAATATATATATTGATACTTTTAATAACCGCCAATCGCTTCTTCTACTGCTTTATTAAGCAGCTCAAGAAACTTTGGAAATGGTGTCCTTTGATAGTCTAAAATTTTTTGAGATTCCTCTGTATCATACCAATCAGAGTATATGGAATTTTCAGGGTATTCTGCATCTTCTATAGGCACATCCAAAACTTCTAAAAACTTAGCAACAAACTCATAACCCTTCATTTGCCATGTGCTGCCGCCGGCAATTATTAATACCTTGTTGGTAGACTCTTCCTTTTCTACTGCTGAAATAAGAGCGTTCACTACATCGCCTCTATAAACAAACTCCACTCTTTGTTCAGAAGTGAATGGCCAGCCTGGAGGATCCATAAGTGCTGCTAACACAACCCCTGATACTCTAAGGATAGTGTAAGGTACACCAGTTTCAATAATATACTTTTCAGCTTCTACCTTTGATTTGCTGTAATTAGTATTTGGGTTTTGCGGTGTAGTTGCACGTAATGGTGGTTCTGATTTTGTAGTATCCCCGTAAGATGCAACTGTAGATGAAAAAATCAGGCGGGCTTTTCTGTCATTTGCAACTATTGCGTCTACAAGGTTTTTCGTTCCTTGAACATTTACCGCAAATGTTTTATCTAGACTTCTTTCGCTGACTGGCGGCAATAACGCTGCCAGGTGAATTATAATATCTTTGCCTGAAACAGCTGCATATACTGATTCCGGATTTGTTATATCTCCTTTAATACCAGTTATTCCATATTCATCTAAGACTGAAAAATCTGCATTTGGAATATCAAAAGCATATACCTTGTATCCTTTTTGAGCAAGCGAAATAGATAGCTCTTTACCCATACTACCTGCACCGCCGGTTATTAGAACATTTTTCAAATTTCATGCCCCCTTTGCTATTATGAATGAACTTCCACAGACATAGCTATGGAAAGTCCATTCTAATCATATATACTATATTTTACTCTGCAAGACTTTCAGCAAGGCTATAAAAATCTTTTGCTATATCATCCAAACCAAGCTTTTCCAACGCACTTTGTGTCGGCATTCCAGTTTCTCTATCCCATCCCACAAAAGCAAAGAAATTATCAGCTAGCATTTCATTATCAACAGTAACATTGGCAAGCGGTCCGTCAGTCAATGGTGGTTTACCAACAGCACGATTAGGAATAGTCATATCACTCGGTTTTAATCCTTCACGAACATTAAACGACTGTCTTAATGTCAATATTCTCAACCCAGCCTCATCGGCATCTTGGCCTTTAAATGATCTGCCTGTAATAGCCTCAATATATTCTCTTTCAAGGCCTTGAAGTCCTGTCAGCATAATAAACATACAGAAACCGCCACAATTATTGATCTCAGTACCTGCAGCCATCTTTGCATCTAAATAACCGGTTGCTGTATAATCATATTTGTCTCCAAGTGGTATTCCCATCATCTGGACAGTTCCAAGTCCACCTTTAACGTGTCTACCCGGTGTAGGATCAAACTGATAAATTCTTGACATCCCAGGTGCATAGCGAGGGTCGTGCATAGGCAGTTCAATTCCTGAAGCAGTCTGTAGATATTCCTTTCCTTTTCCCAATTTCCTTGCAGCATATTGAGAACCATTAGCAAGAATTGCTCCAATGCCTATTCCATCTGCTATTTTTTCCATCAAAGCAACCATTGCCTCACCGTTACCCCATGTTAAATCAATGCCATCAAGCTCATCCTTTGAGAGCACGCCTTCATTGTAACATTCCATAGCCCAAGCAATTGTCATGCCTGCAGATATGGTGTCAAGTCCATAGCTGTTACAAATTTCATTGCATTTCATGATGGCTTCAATATCATCGCAAAGACAAGTGCATCCAAAGGCTGCTGCAGTTTCGTATTCAGGTCTATCTGTCATAGGTAAAGGCCAGCGTCCATCTTTTACTTCGTATTCAGCACCACAGCCTAAAGGGCAGCTAGAGCATGTGTATTTTTTTGTTTTATATTTATGGTCGAATGTACCGGCTGCTAATTTTGTTGCACTTTCATCACCAAAATCCACAACTCCAACGCCGCCCCAGTTTTTAACCGGTGAATCTCCACTTAATGCAGAAGCTCCTGTACCAACTCCGGTTCCATAAGCTCCAAAACCAGCAGCTGCAGGACTTTCCTTCATAGCTACGTTAATCTTTTTGTTGATTTCTAATAGTTTTTCTGGATTAGCTACTTTTACTTCACCTGTTCCTCGTACTGCAATGGCCTTTAATTTTTTAGAACCCATAACAGCTCCGCCGCCGCCTCGCCCAGGTGCGCGATGTCCGTCATTTATTGGACAGGATAATAGTGAAACTCTTTCACCAGATGGTCCTATAGCAACAACACGAACTTTAGCATCTCCAGTTTCTGCTTTTAGCGCATCCCAAGTTTCTTTTGTATTTTTACCCCAAAGGTGAGAAGCATCTCTAAGTTCAACTTTTCCGTCATTAATCCAAAGATAAACAGGTTTCTCAGACATTCCTGTAAAGAATACTGCATCATATCCAGCTTTCTTAAGCTCTGGACCAAAATATCCACCAGAATTTGCATCGTTCCAGCCACCTGTTACCGGTGACTTGCACACAACAGTATATCGACCACCGAAAAATGCTTTTGTTCCATTTGATGGCCCGGTAATAAATCCAAGCATATTTTCAGGCCCTAAAGGATCAGCTCCTGGAGGCATCATATCGTATAAAATTCTGGCACCAATGCCATATCCACCTATGTACTTGGCAGCCATTTCTTCGGATAATTCTTTTTCTTCAAATGTACCATCTGTCAAATTTACAAATAACATTTTGCCAACGTATCCACCTAACATTTTTCTTTCCTCCTTTTTTAATAATTAAGACTTAATGACTCACTATAATCATCTTCATCTAAAATTGAGATTTCGTCAATTTTTCCTTTAGGCTTAACATGCAGTTCTGATAGAGATAACTTAGGCAACTTGTGGAAATACTCACCGGGATCATAATTTCCTTTCTTCAGTTCCTCTTTATGAACGTATCCAAATACATTGTCTGGTTTGTATGGAGGAAACCAGAAATCAACTTCCTCTCCAGGTTCTGACTCAATGAGGACATATTCAGTAGAGCCAATACCATTGTAAGCTCCAGCATTACACTGTGCCCACTGACTTACTTTTGCCATACTCGAAATATTTGTGAATCTCTCTGTACCTGGTTCAACAAATCCAAATTCATCAGCTTGTGAATTCGGCATTCCAGACAAAGACTCTGATTTTTCTATACAAGCCATATCGATAGCAACTGGGTCCTTCGAAGCAAAAACACCTACATTAGGTACCAATGGTTTGTCATGGAAGTTAACACAGTCACACCATGGTGATATATCCATAGCATAATTTAAAAAAAGAAACTTATCTTTTCCAATAGCATTAATATAACCTGCCGCCGCATCAGCAATAGTTGGAGCCCAAGTAGCAGTAATTTCAGGTTTTAGGTTAAGTATTCCTGCAAAAAGAGCAGAACTGAAACAGCCGGCACACAACTGACATTTTTCATTATGGAAGATAAAGGTGTCGTCTTTCAACTCAAAGGCATCGAAAGGACATCCTTTAATAGCACGGTCAACTATTGTAGGAGACGGTCCTTGATTTGCTTGTTTTGCTGCGTCTTGATTAACTGTCATATTTTTTATGCCATAAACAGGATGATTCATATAATGAGTAGAAATTTTTCCTCTTTTAGATCCCATACCAATTCCTACATTTTTTAACGCACCGCCGTAAACACCCATCGGATGACCTTTAAAATGAGAAGCGACTATTACAGCGTCTAAATCCAGAAGTTTCTTGCCCATAAATGAATGCTTCAGATAAACACCATTTGGTATCTCGACCTGGACATCATCAAAACCATAATCACCGTCACAAATCCAAATAGGGCATCCCATTGTTTCTTCGTTAAAGCCATGTCTTGAAACAGATCTGAGGTGATCGCTTTTACATGCTCTTGAAGAGTAGTCTCCGAAAGTTATTGTATTGCAATCAACAATAACAGGTTTACCTCCTAGTCTTTTAACCTCTTCCACTATGGATACAATCCAGTGTGGACGAAGATTTAGTGAATTGCCATACTCCCCCATATGTACTTTGATTCCCACTGTATCACCTTTTTTGAAAAGTGATTCAATACCAGCGTCACGTAATAATTTTACTGCCTTAAAAGGTGTGCTTTCCTGAAGGCTATTAGCTCTGTCATTCATGAAATAAACTTTAGATGCCATTTTATTACTCCTTTCTTATTTTAATTTTTTTATAATCAAAATTTTAGGTCATTACAGAAGCTTTTGTTGCAATAATTTTAGCTAAAGACTCTAATTTCATAAATAAAGCAAATGATTCATCTGAAAGAACCTCATTACTTTCCAGCTTGTCATTGAGCTGGTTCGCGGCATCAAAGCAACCTTGTGCCAAATCAGTTCCTTCTTTAGATCTCAGCCAAACCTTATTACGACACTTCTTAGCCCAATTAAGGCTTTCATTAACATCACTTTTCAAGGATGTAAATACTTCTACCGAATAATTGTCCTTTTTTTCCTCCAAGGTATCAGCTATACCTTTGATAATTTTGTAAGTCTCGTCAATTATTACCCTGCCGTCATCCATAAAACCACTCCTTTTTCATTTATATTTGACTTTCGTCATTAACAATACATTTACGGAAAGCTTCTTGATATTTCTCTTCATCATCAAGTCCTTCACCTATTAAAACAACTACACTCTTTCTTTCTTCTCCATTATCCCAGAGACGATCTGCCTTAGAATGAAATGTCTTCCTCACTGCCTGAAATTCATACCTATAGTCACTGTTAGAAAAATTCAAGAAACCTTTACTACGCAATATCTTTATACCTTCTGTAATAAAAAGGTTTTGAATCCATTCATTTACTTTTTCCTTATCTAATGGCTTACTTTCACTGAGTACTATTGTCTTAATGTTATCCATCGACATCTCATTACCTCCTTTTTGAAAACTAGCAGTACAATCAAATAACTGTTTATGAAAATCCAAATCCATTATTTCGTCTAAATTTGTTTCTCCATATTTTGTGAAAAATATTTTTGCAACGGAGTTTATATTGTGAACTCTTTGTGCCAGGCTTTTTAGAGATTCTTTAGTTACCAAATCAATCTTATTAATTAAAATCACATCTGCATATGCTATTTGTGAGATTGAAATCGGATAATCATCTAAATTTAGCTGGCCATATTCAGCATCTACAATAGTAATGAAGCTTGCAAGTCTATATTGTTTGGGCATATCACCTAGAAAAAATAACTGAACAAGTTGTTCTGGAGAATCCAATCCACTTAATTCCATAATTAAATTGTCGAATGTAGTTCCTTCAGTTTTTTCATATAAATCATTCAAGTACCCATATAACATGAGCTGTGGGTCGTGATGTAGGGATACTCCGGGGAAGACATGTATATTTTTTTTATTTAAGTGAATTAGCATATCATCCACTGAAACAGAACCAAATTCTCTAATCAATACATCTACCCTGTGAGAAGTATTAGCTATAATATGATTTACAACAGATGTTTTTCCTGCACCAAGAAACCCGCCAACAATTGTAACAGGTATTTTAAGATTACTTTTTTGCTTCTCTAATTTCTCTTCATGAACAAGATGATGCTCATGATTATGATGCTTATGAGGATGGTGATGATAATCAAAAATAGTGTGCAAAATAATTTGACCTCCTGTTCTTTTCAAATAATATTTTCTTAATAATACGTTGCAGAGCTTAAACTAATATAGTGTGAAAGACAATGGTAGTCTTTATTGCAGCATGTATTAATATGTATAATTTTTTTCATTTTATAATAAATTTATGTTAATATTTTATCAATATATATACATAATTTATTATGTATAAACAAGTGCTATAAAATTATTGGATTAGTAATGATAATTTAGACATTATAGCAACTAAATTTGTTAACGTTTTCACTATGTATATTTAATCGTCATTTTTCGACTTTATTCGAAATAAGTTTATTTGTTAAGATATTTTGCTAACTTTAAAGTAAGTGAAATATTATAGAGTCATATTAGATATATTACAATGATACGCTGTTATCATTGCTATTAAATAAAAGAAATCACAAAAACACTAGTTTTTTATGACTCCTTTCCAAATGCGGGAGGCGCTTGTATTACTACAAACACCTATAGTTCTTATCAACCCATAGGGCCAAATAAAAATCGGAGAAAATATTAAGTTGATTTACGAAGACATCTTATAAAAACTTATGTATAATTTCAATAGTATGTCTATATAAATAATATTATTTTTTTCAACATATGTCAATAATTGTTTTTTATTTATCAAATAACTATACATATTGATGGCGAAGTTTGACATTTCATCAATATACATATTATTATAATATTATAATTTTTTGTTTTCAATATTGACATAGTCTACATTATATTATAATATAATAATTGCGAGGGGTAAACGTTATCATAACTGTTTATGTTGGGGGAGGCATTGCACTTGCAGGTCTGATGGCTATAATAAAATTTATTACTAAAATGACTGAAAAAACCACTGATGAAACCTTAGTGACATAATGAATTGGTTTAATATCACGAGTATGGGGGAAAGTTATTTGGTTCATATCAAATAGGCTTGATATAGTCATGAGCATCCCCCATTCACACTGACATTTGCTCTCTTGTAACAAGGTCATCCGGACCAAATGTCTTTTTGTCTACCAGGCGCCGTAGTAACCTATGGTCTCGCTGCTGCTTTTTGCTCCTTTTTCCATACACTCTGTAATTGATTTTCCTTCTAGAAGACCCAAAAGAAATCCAGCTATATAACTGTCTCCTGCTCCCATGCTGTCTACTACTTCACACTTTATTATTCCAAACTCAAAGAACTCATTGCCGTCATATGCAATGCTTCCTTTTTCTCCTCTTGTAACGACTACAATACTTGGGCCTTTAGATTTAACCATATTCATAAATTCATACAGCTCTTCGTTACTCTTTTGATCACAGGAAAAAAATGCGTAATCAACGAATGGTAATGCTTTCTGTGTAATTTCATGATCAATTTTATCTGCAAAGTCAAAGGCAACTGGTACTCCTCTTTCTTTGATTTTATGAAGTTCTGATTCTATCATTCCCCAGATTCCTGTTACAACAAGATCATGGCTGCACAAAAAATCTATATCTTCATCTCTTAGTTTAAACTCTGCCATAACACCTTCTTCATAATCACCTAAAATTCTGTCACCGTCTTTAAGTTCGACATGTGTTACTGCAGTCTTTCCTTCTAACATTCTAATATGTGATGTGTCTACACCTTTTGCTTTTATGGCATCAATCATTAATTTTCCATAATCGTCAGTGCCCACAACACCTGTGTATGATGAGTGTCCATTCATCCTTTTTACATATACTGCTACGTTAACCGGATTTCCGCCAGCATAATATTCACCTGTATTTTCATAAAAATCTATGCAGTTGTCCCCAACTGCAGCTATTTTAATCTTTTTCTCCATAGTTTCCTCAACGTTCTGTAATATTCTTTAATCTATCTATTGCTCTTCTTGCATAAAGAGACAGTTCACTAAAGATTGTAAAAAACAGACTGCTTCAAAATTTAGAAACAGCCTGCATTTTTACATTATCAGAATCAGCTATTAATAATCAAGCTGTCTGTAATACCTTCTTATTTCCATAGGATGACAGTTTAGTTTTTCTATGTGAACATCTATTCTTGTAGTTATTGCTCTCATTAAAAGATGAGAAAGATGACCTCTGAACTTTTCACTTATCCCCTTCAGTTCATAATTCTTTGTATCAATTATATTATAGTTTGCACATACTCTGGGTAAGAATTTAGCAACCCTTTCACTGAGTGCTCTTTGGGAATCCTTTCCAATAAACACAGTCACTGCAGTATCCCTGTCAATAATTTCAAACATACCGTGGAAAAATTCTGCGCTGTGGATAGATTTTGTTCTTATCCAGTGCTGTTCTTCCCAGAAGCACATTGCATAGGAGTATGTTGCTCCATATTGATTTCCTGCTCCAACAAAATAATGTATGCTGTCATTCATATGCTTTTTTGCTATGCTCTCACCAAGTTCATCAGCTGCTTTTTCAACCTCAACTAGGCCGCGGGCAAGATGTTCATCAAGCTCAGCATAAAGCTCATGATACTCATCAAATTCTCCTGCATTATACATAAATCTGTCAGCTACCATGAAAAATTTAAGCTGCTCATTTTTTGGATATGAAATAAGGTAATCTACCATTTTAGCAAGTTTTGTATCCGGAAAATCAACAAATCCAATTACTTTGGCACCGGCATCCTGAGCTTTTTTCACTCCATCAACCATTTCTGACGTGCTTCCCGTAACAGAAGATATAACAACTACTGTGCCTTCTCCTACTTTTTTGTTTCCTGTTTTAATGTATTCAGCTGCGTTTTCAACAAAGAAGTTTATTGCTGATCTTTCCTTCATATGCACTTCAGCCTGCAGACAGGATGCATATGTACCGCCTATACCAAGCCAGAGGATGTTTTTATATCCATTTTTGCATATTCCATCTACAATAGATTCTATTTCACTTCTAATAGCCAATGCACCATTTACGCTGTCCAGCTGTTTTTGTTCGTCAAATTTTAACATTATTCTGTTCTCCTAAATCTTAATTTATTCCCCAACCTTTAATTTCTGATAATAATCATTGTATATTGTAATTGCTTCACCAACATCTTCCTGGAAAAATACATTTTGTTTGTAGTCAAAATCTCTTGCAGGGTCATTTTTATATGTGTCTGAAGCTGCTTCAACTGCTGCATCATTTGGACATGAATATGGATATTCTATAAGGTTTGCAGCCATCACTTCAGGATCTGTGATGTAGTTTAAGAATTTTTCTGCAAGGTCAACATGCTTAGCTCCTTTTGGCACTACATAAAGGTCAAATCCGAGCTGTACTGGATCTTTTTCAAAATCAGCTATTACAAGATTATTTTTATCTCCCAGCTCTGACATAGCCCATGAAGCATTTCCATCATATGTAAATGCAACAGATGCAGTTCCGTTTGTAAGGTTTTGTTCAGCATTTCCGTATGCTACAACATTCTCATTGTATTTAACAAGCCATTCATATGCTTCTGCTATTTCTTTTTCATCTGTAGAGTTAGGATCATATCCAAGAGCAACCAGAGCTATAGGGAACAAGTTTCTTGCTCCGTCTATTGTAGCTATTTGTCCCTTTAATGCAGGGTTTATTAAATCATTGTAGCTTTTGATTTCAACAGGGCTTGTATCCTTGTTATAAATTACATAAATATAGTTCATAAGATATGGTACACAATATTCTTTTGCAGTCCAGTATGCTTCATTAATGTTTTTAACATTTGGTATATTGTCAAAGTTTATTTTCTCAACATATCCACCATCTACAAGTGATTCCATATAAGCATCACATGTCATTATAAGGTCATACTCCTGTCCTCCGCCTGCAGTAAGCTTTGTAATAGCATCTGCATTGTCGCTCATGTAGGACAGATTTACTTTAGCGTTGTTTTCTTTCTCAAACTTTGCTATTAAATCGTCTGATATGTATTGCTGCCACATGTAAATATTAAGCTCTGTGCTTGGTGCTGCTGCCTTGCCGCTTTCTACAGCTGGATCAGTCTTAGTTCCTCCACAACCTGTGAAAAGCCCCATGATTAAAACCATGGTCAAAATAATGGAAATTATTTTTTTCATATTGTCGCCTCCGCCTTGTTGCGTTTTTTCAACGCATATTTAATTAAATTATTCAAAATCATTGCTATTACAATGACAAGAATCATGATTGTGGTAAGTGCATTAACATCAGGAGTAACTCCTGACTTGTTCATTGAGAGAATTAAAACCGGCAATGTTGAGTTTTTTGCTCCTGCAAGCATGTTGCTCATTACAACATCATCTATTGAAAGAGTAAACGATAAAAATGCTGCACTCATTACTCCCGGCATAATGCTAGGAAGAGTAACATTTAAAAATGTCTGAATTCTGTTGGCACCAAGATCCATGGATGCCTCTTCGAGACTATAACCGTCACCGCTTATACGTCCTTTGATAGTAACAACAGCATAAGGAATGCAGAATGTGCAGTGACCTATGAGTATGGTTCCCATTCCAAGGGCAACTCCTATTTTCATAAATATTATAAGAAGTGCAACTGCCATAACAATTTCAGGAACTATTATGGGTATATAAAGCATGTTGTTTATAAATTTCTTCGCTCTGAATTCATATTTTTTTAATCCCAATGCTCCAATTGTGCCTATAGTAACAGAAATCACTGTTGCTAATACTGCAATAACAACAGAATACCAAAGGCTTCCGATTACAGCAGAGTTAGAGAACAACTTTGAATACCACTGGGTTGTAAAGCCGTTCCAGTAATAGTTGTATCTCTGGTCGTTAAATGAAAATGCCATCATTACAAACACTGGAATATACAGTATGGTATATATTAAAATTGAGTATATTGCTCCTATTATATCTTCCAATTTTTTAATTTTTTGTTTTCTAGAAATGCTCATTATACCACCTCCATGTCTTCAATTTTAGCAAACCTGGTGTATATAAAAATGAGAATTCCTGTTATAACAATCAAAAGAACGGAAAGTGCAGCCCCTAGAGGCCAGTTTCTTATGGAACCGAACTGATTTTTTATAATATTTCCTATGTATAAAATCTTTCCACCGCCAAGCATGTCTGTAACGGTATATATTCCAAGGGAAGGTATAAACACCAATATAATTGATGAAAATATTCCCGGAAATGTAAGAGGCAGTGTTATGTTAAAAAATGTTGTTCGCCTTGAAGCACCAAGATCAGCCTAAGCTTCCAGAAGAGAAATGCTCAGCTTTTCAATAGAGCTGTACATGGGAAGCACTGCAAATGGAAGCATGTTTGTTATCATACCAACCATTACAAGGCCGTCTGTATATACAAAGCTCATGGGTGCATCTATGAAGCCTGTGCCTACAAGAAAATTGTTTATAGGTCCGCTTGTCTGGAACAAAAGAAGCCAGCTGTTAAGTCTCATGAGAGAGTTTGTCCAAAAAGGAATCATAATGAGCATAATGAGTCTTGAAGCCACTTCTTTTGGTTTTTTTGCAATATAATATGCAAATGGATATCCTATGAGAAGACAAAGTACAGTAGTCATCAATGCTGCCTTTATGGATTTTACTATAACCTTAAAATATGTGGCATCAAGCAATGTTCCATAGCTTTTCAATGAAAATTCATAAACAACATCACCAAACACTCCCCTGGACATAAAACTTATGTAAATAATATAAAGCATGGGCAGTGTTACAAATAAAATCATCCATAATGAAACCGGTCCGGCCATGGCTAGGGCTGGCAGTGTATTTCGTCTAATATTATTTTTTTTATTCATATTTTCCTCCATACTACTTAGAAGCCTTAATGGCAACAGCTCTTTCCGGATTCCAGTATATGTTTACAGAATCTTTTTCTTTAAAATCCTCATCCTTTTCAAAACGGGAATACTTTATTTCAGTATTATCTTTTAAATCAACAGATGTTTTTACAACAGTCCCCATATATGTAAAGTCTTTGACAGTACCTCTAAGATTAAATCCTTCCACAGGATCTCTGCTTACTTTTATATACTCCGGTCTTATGGACACATGAATATCTTCACCCACATTAAATCCATTTCCTTTAACCTTCATAGTGCCTGCTAAAGTTTCAACCTCTAATACTTCATCCTTTATACTTGTTACCTTGCCATCAAATATGTTGGATTCACCTATAAAACCTGCCACAAACTTAGTGATTGGTCTGTTATAAATTTCTTGAGGAGTAGCAAGCTGTTCTATTACGCCTTCATTCATTACTGCTATTCTGTCACTCATGGTGAGAGCTTCCTCCTGGTCATGAGTTACATAAATAAATGTTATTCCAAGTTTCTTTTGCAGTCTCTTAAGCTCTACCTGCATTTGCTTTCTAAGCTTAAGATCAAGAGCCCCAAGCGGTTCATCAAGAAGCAGTACCTTAGGATTGTTTATAAGAGCCCTGGCAATTGCAACTCTTTGTTTCTGACCTCCGGACAGAGCATCAGGCTTCCTGTTTTCATAGCCCTTTAGCTGAACAAGGTCCAGCATTTCATTAACTCTTTTTGATATTTCATCTTTGGGCCTTTTTCTGATTTTAAGCCCATAAGCTATGTTATCAAATACAGTCATGTGCGGAAAAAGAGCATAGTTCTGAAAGACTGTATTTACATCTCTTTCAAAAGGCTCCTTGTCTTCAATGCTTTCTCCCTGAACTTTGATAATTCCGGAAGAAGCTTCTTCAAATCCTGCAATCATCCGAAGCGTTGTGGTTTTCCCACATCCTGAAGGACCAAGAAGAGTTATGAATTCTCCTTCCTTTATGTCAATATTCATTTTCTTTACAACTTTGTTTTTTCCGAAACTTTTTTCAACATCTATTAATGTAATAATAGAATCAGACATTATTGAAGATACAACAGAATCAGACATCTTTCACCTCTTAATTTAAACGTTAAACTTTTATGAATTATTTAAAACCTGTACATATTAATAAACCTATTCTTGTCATCCGTGTTTAAACTGCGCCGTTTGGCCACAGTTCTGTATAAAATGTGGTTCTGTCCCCAATATTCAATGACCTTGTGGCCTCCACAACTCTTTCATCCAAATCATATGAAATTGATTCCAGCAAAAACGCAGGAGTATGTTCCTTAACATTTAATATCTTTGCCTCGTTTTTATATAAAGTAGTTATCTTTATCCACTGCTTGGAATATTTCAATTTATGGTTGTACACTTCTTCAATAACCTTGTACAAGGAATTG
>JAQSYB010000271.1 GCA_029256365.1 Clostridia bacterium | reverse complement strand
AAACTCGGCGAATGCCGAGTTTCTTATTTTATGCACAGGATGTGCAGTTTTCTTTTATTAATCTATCCATAATCATTTGCCCTATTTTGAAAACATCCCCTGCACCCATTGTAAATACAATGTCTCCTGGTTCTGCTTCACGGGCTATCAAGTCAGCAATTTCTTCGAAATCCTTCATATACATTGAATTATTGCTATTTAGGTTTATGGCATTCACCAAATCTGTGGAATGAATATCTCCATTGTCCTTTTCTCTAGAGGCACTGTAGATATCTGTAATAATTACCTTGTCGGATTTATAGAAAGCCATTGTAAAATCCTTAAAGAGCGTCCTAGTTCTGCTATAGGTATGAGGCTGGAATATACACCATACTCTTTTGTGTGGAAACTGAAGAGCAGCATCTAAGGTTGCCCTTATCTCCGTTGGATGGTGCGCATAATCATCAATTACTGTGATATTATTTTGTGTACCTTTGATATCAAACCGTCTGTAGGTACCTCTAAATTCCAATAAACTAGCTTTTATTGTTTCGATATCTATTCCTGCATTGATTGCTATTGCGATGGAAGCAAGGGAATTTAATATATTGTGCTTGCCAGGTATGTTTAATGAAAATGTACCGATTACATTGTTTCTAAAAGTAACATCATAACTGGGATGACCAAACTGATCATAGATAATATTTGATGCCATATAGTCAGCCTTATTTTCGATACCATATGTTAAGATATTGCATTCAGCTGAATCAGCAACCTTCATAGCATTTTCATTGTCAGCGCAAACGACTAAGGAACCTTCTTTGGGTATTAGCTTTGCAAACTTATAGAAAGCGCTCATAATATGATCGATATCTTTAAAGTAATCTAAATGGTCTTCCTCAACGTTTAGAATTGCACCAACATAGGGATAAAATTTCAAAAAGCTTTCAAAATACTCACAGGCCTCAGTAATAAAATAATCACTTTTACCTACTAGAACATTTCCGTCGATAGCATCCAATTCTCCACCTAAAAGTATTGTTGGATCTAAGTTTGCATTTTTAAAGATTAAAGAAACCATAGAGGTAGTTGTGGTTTTGCCATGACAGCCTGATATTGCTATGCCATATTGGTGTTTTTTCATTATAATACCTAGAAATTCAGCTCTGTCCATAACGGGTATTGAAAGCTCACCTGCTCTAATTAACTCGACATTATCACTTTTTACAGCGGCTGTATGTACGATCAGCTCGCTTCCTTCAACGTTTTTAGAATCATGGGGAATAGATATTGCTGCTCCCTTGCGAATAAGACGCTCAATAATCTTACTGCTATTTAAATCAGAGCCTGATACTTGATAGCCTGCGTCAAGCATTATTTCAGCCAAACCGCTCATGCTAATGCCGCCAATGCCCACGAAATGGATATTTTTTATATTGTCGATAGAAGCCATTTAGGTACACTCCTTTAATTCATCAGATTTAGAATATATTAATTTATATCGGCAGATTCTACTTATTTCTGAATTTGAATTCTTTATAAATGATTCAAATTCCATGGTTTTTGCATATTTTGTCAACTCTAGATTTTACAGATTTTATGATGAACTGTCAATGGTAAAAATTTAGTAATGAATGCAAGCCTAGGGCACTATTTACAAAAATATAAGAATGATTCAAGAAAAAAATCCGTGTTATATATAATATTATTATAGCCATAAAAAGGTTACTGTATAAAATTATATCTAGGAATTTGAAGTAAGATGACACATAAAGTATTAAAATTATGAGAAATTTAAATTAAAGCAGGAATTTGAGATTTTATATAGAAAAATATATGAATATTAAATTTGAAAACGGGAAAAATATTCGAGTTCTGGGGGACGATGAAAATGAATAAATTCAAAAAAAATGAGAGAGTAGTGGCATTGATTAAGATATTGAGCGACAATCCAAATCAAGTAATAACGCTTAATCGCTTCAGTGAACTGCTTAATGCGGCGAAATCCACCATAAGTGAGGATATCAGTGCTGCAAAAAAAATAATAGAATGCCTCTCGCTAGGCGAAATCGAGACAATTCCAGGGGCTTTGGGTGGAGTAAAATATAAGCCAGTGCTTACCGTGGATCAAAGCTTGGAGTTTTTGGAAAAGCTGGGCAATAAACTAAAGGATCCCAGCAGAATTATTCCAGGGAGCTTTATATATATGTCTGACGTATTAGGCGATGCAGATCAAGTAGCTATAATAGGTAGAATATTTGCCAGCTGCTTTAAGGAGAAAAACGCTGACTATATTGTAACCATTGAAACAAAAGGAATTACCCCAGCAATTATGACAGCTAGGGCGATGAATATACCCTTGGTGATAGCCAGAACGGATAATAGGGTAACTGAGGGAACAACAATTAGTGTAAATTATGTGTCGGGTTCAAAAAAGATTCAAACCATGTCGGTATCCAAAAGGTCTATAAAAGAAGGCTCAAAGGTTATACTGATCGATGACTTTATGAAGGCAGGAAGTACAATCAAAGGTCTGAAGGATTTGATGTCGGAATTTAAAGCTGAGGTTGTTGGCACAGGCGTGATTATGAGTACTGCGGTGCCTGATCACAAAGTAATTGATGATTATGTTTCGCTTTTGATATTAAATGATGTAGACGAAGCGGGCAAAACAATCAATATTGTGCCAGGTATAAAATAATTGAGGCTTTTATTTAAAATTTGCATATTAATTGGTAAATAGTGAGATTCTAATAGAGAGTTTTAGGGTATGAAATTCTCTATGGGAATCCTTGGGTAAATTTTCAGAAAATTTATGAAACAAGAAGGAAAATACTAGAAAGTAGAGAATAATTATACAAATGACAAAATGTTATGACGGAAGGTGGTGAGCTAATTTGCAAATAACAGACGTAAGAGTCAGACGTGTAAATGCTGAGGGTAAGATGAAGGCTGTTGTTTCGGTAACCTTTGACAACGAGTTCGTTGTACACGACATTAAAGTGATAGAAGGCCAAGAAGGCTTATTCATCGCAATGCCAAGCAGAAAGACACCTGATGGAGAGTTTAAGGATATCGCGCATCCGATTAACTCTACAAC
>JAQSYB010000011.1 GCA_029256365.1 Clostridia bacterium | reverse complement strand
TGATTTTCTTGATAGTCCTTCGCCCATTCCATATACTGAGTTACTATTTGCAGAGGATTCTCTCTCCAAATAATACCGTGACTTGGGCAAATCATACTTACAGGAACATTTAAAGCGACTACCTCTTCAATTTTTTTCTCAACTAGCTTGCTGAAGGGGGTCAATATATTTGCATAATATTTAATCGCCTCTTGGAACAATTCTGCTTGGTCCACCAAATCATTATACATAAGCTCGGAAGCATAATGCTGACCGAAGGCATCGTTGCTGAACAGTATGTTGTCTCCTGTCAGGTAGCTAAACATTGTATCTGGCCAGTGAAGCATTCTTGCTTCAATAAACACGAAGTCCTTGCTGCCGATGTTCAGCTTATCACCAGTTTTCACCTCAACAAAGTTCCAATCCTGATGGTAATGTCCCTTTATGGACTTTACTGCATTGGCTGTGCAGTATATTGGGGTGTTTGGTATTTCTCTCATTAATTCTGGTAACGCACCGCTGTGATCGGGTTCAGCGTGATTTATAATGATATAATCTATTTTATTTAGATCAATTTCTTTTTTTAGATTTGCAACATATTCTTTCGCAAAAGGAGTATATACCGTATCAATCAAAACAGTTTTCTCATCCTGCACCAAATATGAATTGTAGCTTGAGCCTCTATGTGTTGAATACTCTTCTCCATGGAAGGTTCGAAGTTCCCAGTCAATTTTTCCTACCCATTTTACACCATCATTGATTTTAAAACTCATAATATCCACTCCTTATATATGTCTGTTTTCATTTGTTTATAAGTCAATTATAATATAAGTGTGTCAAATAAAATATGATTTCAATCACAATAATAAGAAGTTTTTTGGAGGAGTAGCAAATGGGTTGTGCGTCTTGTAATAAATGCAAGCATAGAAGTGCTGGTGATTACTGTGCCAAAAAAGTGAATCTGTTTTCTGAGTTAAATGATCAATTGCTCGGGGATATCGTAGATAATATAGAGAGAAAGCATTATACAAAAGGGCAAACAATATTTGAGATAGGCCAGATATCTGATCGATTATATATCGTAAACTCAGGTCGAGTAAAAATATATACCTATAGCAGAGATGGCAAAGAGCAAATATTATATATTTTGAATGAAGGAGACTTTATAGGTGAGCTAAGCCTGCTTAAGATGACAAAGATGGAGTTTAACGCTGCTGCCTTGGAGGATACAAGCCTATGCACAGTTTCCAAACAGCATTTTGATTCAATTATAAAGAAAAACCCAGATATCACTTTGAAAATTTTAGAGTCATTACATGATAGACTAATAAAACTTGAAATGCTGGTACAGAATCTGAATACCAAAGATATTGAGACTAGGATTGCATCCATGCTGATTGGCTTTTTAAAGGAAAGCGGAAAAAAGGCTGTAGATGGTGTAATTCTTGAGCTTCCCCTGAACCGAGAGGAAATGGGGAATTACATTGGCACCACCCGAGAAACAATCAGTAGAAAGCTTGCAGCAATGCAGGATGAAGGAATACTAGAATTTGAGGGCAACAAGAAGATAATCATTAAGAATCTACACGCTTTGGAGCAGCTCATTTAAATGATGGAAGCCATATAAAATGGAATTTTAAACCATTTTATATGGCTTTTTCAATACTATTAAAAAGATAATAGGGCAAAATATAATTGTCATGAAATATGACAAATATTTTTGAGGGGTGATAATTTGAGGCATACAAAAATAAGTAAACTCATGTGCAGTCTTTTGGTATGCAGCATGATCTTTTCTTCAGGATTATTGGTGTTTGGGCAAGACAGCGGTTTGGAAATTGATAATATGAAATCAGCAGTCCTAGTAAGAAGAGAAACTACTCAAGAGTTAGCAGGGCATAAGAAAATTGGTCTAAAAGCTGTTATAGATAAACTGGTAGAAGAAGGCAAGCTTAGCAGAGAAAAAGCAGATCAAATTGACAAATTTATTAAACAAAAAAGAGATGAACAAGAACATCAAAATAACACAGATCAGCAAAGCTTCAAAAAAGGCTTTAAGTATGGAATGATAAATGATCTAGTGAATGCAAAAATTATCAGTGCAAATGAAGCAGAAATGATAAGAAGCAAATTTGGTGAAATCAAAGAGCAGGCTTTTAATGAAAAGCTCAATGTATTAGTTCAAAAAGGAACCATTACAAAAGAACAAGCAGATAAGGTACAGGTATACTTTAAAAAAGCAAGGCTGGAAAAGGCGGAGCAATATAAGAAAGTACAAAATATGACTGAAGAGCAAAGAAAAGCATTTTTTAAAGAACACAAAAAAGATGGACTCATGACAAAGCTAATAGAAGATGGCATATTAACTCAAGAGCAAGTAAACGAGCTTAAAAATGCAATGAGAGAAGGACACAAAAATAAGTGCAAGGACCATTAACTTAGGTTATTAATATCACAGCAGTAAGTGATTCAAATCACTTACTGCTACTTGTTTTTTGTGTAGAATGAAATTAATAAATACATTTCAAGGAGAATCATGATGGAAAAATATTTAAATATGCCAATTAAGACAGTAATAACAGAATTCCCGAAAGTAGGCGCGATCCTCAAGGATTATGAAATCGGCTGTGTAACCTGTGGAGTAGGAACCTGCTTGGTAAAGGATATCATTGAGATACACAATGTACCGAAGCATATTGAAGCTGAAATGATGAAGAAAATTGAAGCGGCTATCAATGGAGGCGATATATCAATAGAAGAAAAGATAGATGACGTCCAGCTGCAAGCTCCAAGGACCATTGCTTATGCAAAGCCAATTCAGAGGTTGGTGGATGAGCACACACTTATAAAAAGACTATTGGCACTCATTCCTGTTTTATGTGATAGAGTAAATGCTGATCTAGACAGCAATCGAGAAGTTGTAATGAAAAGTGTTGAGTTTATAAAGCAATTTGCTGATAAATTTCATCATGCAAAGGAAGAGGATATCCTATTTGCATATGCCAATGGCAATACCGACATTATAAACGTAATGTACGAGGATCACAAAAAAGGCAGATACTATGTAAAATCCATACTATTGGGTTTGGAAACAGGAGATGCATCTTTTATCACATACAGCCTAAAGCATTATAGAGAGCTTTTAACAGAGCACATTAAGAAGGAAGATGAGATACTGTATCCGTGGATAGAAAAGGGAATGTCAGAAAGTCAAATTGAGGAGCTGGAAAGAAAATTTAATGAAACAGATTTCACTTTTGGCAGTGATTTTTATGATAAATGGGAAAGTTTTGTGAATAGCCTAGAGTAAAGAATAGAACCGAAGGAAAAGCAAAAACTAATTGTATCATGGAGGTGATACAATGAAATGCGAAAACTGTGATTATTTTAAGAAAAACAAGAACCTAGAAGCCAGCAAAGAAATTTTTGATTTTTATGGGCAATGAGGTTTCAATGGAACTGCTTGTAAAGCAGAGGATAAACGTGAAACCAATCAATTTAATCAAAAAAGATAATAAATGAAAGGTCATGAATCGGAGAGATTTCATGACCTTTATCATTCTGATATAATGGTATAAAAAGGATTGGAGGTTATAGATATGTTAAACAATAACATAGCACCAGGTAAAAAGTATAAGCATTTTAAAGGCAACGAATATTTAGTCTTGCATATAGCCAAGCATTCCGAGACCTTAGAGGACTTAGTGGTATATCAGGCATTGTATGGAGAGAGAGGAATATGGGTGAGACCTTTAAGCATGTTCCTTGAGCAGGTTGAGGTAAATGGCAGCATAGTTAATAGATTTGAGGAATCCATATAGCTTTGGGCTTATTCTTGATGAATGAGCCTTTTTATATTTTTTTTCTAATTGTGCCCACAATATAGAGCAGTGCAGGGGTTCCAAAACCAACTATGGTATTAAAATAGATGATTATATTGCTAGCGAAGGTATCTATTTCAAATCTATTAGAGGCAATGCCCAGAGAAAAGATATATGTAAAGACAAGCATTATATTAATAATATTTCTTTGGTCAGAAAGCTTAAAAAAGTATTTCATTATATTTAAACTTACCAAAGCCATAGTAGCAATCAGCATAGCATCAGAGAGCAGCCACATCGCAACAACAATAGCCTCAATATTTTCTATTGTATCCAATATGGAAATTTGCTTCGCAATGATGAGAAAAGGGCTGGCGGCTCTTGATGTTACAGTGCTGCCCAAAAGTCCAACAGTCATTACGATAAGCAGAATCAACATAATGAAATAAACAAGCCCTGCTTCAATCCATGTTTTAGCAGTTTTTTCCTTGCCTGTTATTTTGGTGCTAACCATAAGTAAAATTACCATATAAGAAAATAAGGAAAAGGTGCCAAGGCTAGCTTTTATGAGTGGGATGGTGTCATTAAAATATACAGGCAGTAGGGCATCAATCCTTACCTTGGGCAGCAAAAAAACAGTTAGGAATATAAACATGAGTATTACAATAGGCGTTATAAATTCCCCCATCCTCGCAATTGCTGTAGCCCCAGAACGGAGAACAAATGATGTTACAACCAGAGCTATTACGATAAAGAATGTAATATTAATACTTGGAAAAACTGCACTTACAAGTCTTTCGCCGTGTAAGCGTGTATAATAGGCAAGTAAAAACAATACCCATACCAAATGTATAAAAATCATAAAATTGCCGACATACTTTCCAAGTATAGTATTAATTATATCGAAGGTACTTTTATCTTTGGATCTACTGAAGATTTTGTGCAGAAAAAATATTGTAATGCCTATTGGAATGATTGCTATTACAGGGGACACCCAGCTTGCTTCCTCTGCAACCAAGGCCGTATAGGAAGGCAGAAACCTTATGGCAGGAACAAAGCCTGTTATAATATATAACATAGCCAGCTGTCTCATGGATACCTTATCCTTTGTATTTTGAGCTTGCTGCATATTTTCAGCTCCTTTTACTTTACATTTAGTAATCTGAGTAAAAATCCAATTACACTGGCAGTATACATATGGGTATTGTAATAATATCCATATAGAATGCTTCCAACAGCGATTGCTATAAAACAGATCATATCTCTTTGCTGTTTGTTTTTCATCATTGCCCTGAAGTCAAAAATACCAATGATAAGTATGATACAAACTAGTACAATCAAAACCCTCACCTTAACTTTCTACTTGCTGGTTGCAGATTCTTTTATTACATAGGTTGTGTTAATATTGGAATCTACTTCTACTTTAAACTTAATTTCAGAAAAAAGCTCCCTCCAGTTTGCTCTTAACTCATTTTTCATCATGGGATACTTCATTACGAAGTTTGATACAAGACCGAAGATATCCATATCCTTTTCCTGGGCGTAATTTAATATATTTTCCACATCCTTCTTCACTTGCATTTCTTGCAGCTGTTTCAAAATATCAATGCTCTCTATGGTGAATATTTTCTCGGTGGACATTGTCTCGGCTATATTTGTATTGAATTTGATACTAATGGTGCATTGCAGCCCATTTTCATCAATATAGGGCTTGATAGAGGTTTTACTTTGTATAATTTCCATAGCTACCTTTTTCTTATCTGGAGCATCCACTAGTATAACACCGGACAGGATCCTATTTTTGACCCAATTCACACCCATGGACAATTCGTCATCTAAAAATGCAAATAATTTATCCTGATCAAATATTGCATAATCTTTAAGAATCATATCATATTTGCCTTCTGAGGGGCTCTCGCCAGCCTTGGTAGGCGCAATGCTGATTACTGGCAGGAATGTTGACACATTTTCCTTGCTAAAAACAAATAGTGCTTCTGCTAGGGTTACCCTGCCTGACTTTGAAAGTTTATTTGAATTATCCTCTATTATTGATAACCTATCAGCTAAGTAAAGGTCCCCTGAATTTAGTTTTTCTAAAAAAGAATTGGCGGTAAGTTCCCTCACTATATAGATTTTTGCATTGTATCGGAACTCCTGATTTCTGCTTATAAAATCAAGGTAAGGAAGTATACCATCCTTTGCGGTATCTTCACCAAAAAGAATAAACTCTGTATGACCATAATGAGGTCTTTTGTGTGCATACTGCAGCATATTTCTAACAGCCTCAAATACTGTAGCGCCTTCTGAAGTAATAATCGTAGTTGTTTTAACGGCTTGTTGCCCTTGCTCGGCAGCAATCCCTGCCTTTGATGTTATAGTGTATAACACTTTGTTATCTTCTATTTTATCAATTGCAATAATTCTGGTATTAAAGATTTTATCTATTTCTGCCCTACTACCAGTCAGCTGTGAGCAGCTTATTAAAATAATTGAAAGTATAAGTAGAATGGAAATTACGAGAAATCTTTTCATAATAGCCTCCACTATTTCTGTCTTTGCTTATTTTTTACATTTAAGCTGTTAGGCCGCTTCTTCATTGCGGATAAAGGAAGCCTAAATAAACTGTCTTGCAGCTGTATTTCCTCATCTCCAATAAAAGGGCTTAGATATGGAACGCCAAAGGTATCAATTTTACACCACTCATAAATTAAAATAAATAAACCCATTGTAAGACCATACATGCCTATTATGCTTGCAGCTACAGCCAAGACAAATCTCCAAATCCTCAATGCATTACTAAGGTCTTGACTGGGCATTGTAAAGCTTGTAATTGCTGTAGTAGCAACTATAATAACTGTAGCAGGGGATAGCAGCTTTGCTTCTACAGCGGCTTGACCTACCACCAATGCACCTACAATCGATACAGTCTGACCTATAGTCTGGGGGAGTCTTAAACCAGCCTCAACCAATAACTCGAAAGCGATAAGCATAAGAAGCACTTCTACAAACATAGGAAAGGGTACCCCTTGCTTGGCAGCGACTATTGAGAAGGTAAGCTCCGTAGGGATCATTTCTTGATTGAAGGTGGTTATGCTTATATAAAAGGCTGGCAGCAGCAAGGATATAAACATTGATGTAAATCTCAAATAACGTATAGAAGAGCTTATAATAAAATGCTGAGAATAATCCTCTGGAGCCTGAACAAACTGAAGCAGCGTACCAGGAACAATATATGCAATGGGCAAGCCATCGATTATTATTCCAACCCTGCCCTCCAATAGATTTACACAGAACTTGTCAGGTCGCTCAGTATATTGCATTTGTGGGAATATTGAACTCTTATCAATTAAAAATCCTTCCAAAAATCCGGAGCTTAAAAGATTATCTACATCTATATTATCTAATTTCTTTTTAACATCCTGCACCAAGTTATCATTGGCAATATTTTTCATATAGCACAATGCGATGGGCGTCTTTGTTTGTGTTCCTATAATGGTTTGCTCAATCACTAAGTTAGGAGACTTTATTTTACGTCTGCAGGTAGCAGTATTGACACGTATGGTTTCATTGAAGGAATCCTTTGCACCTTTTGCAACATTTTCCGACACAGGCTCCCCAACAGGTCGTTTATCAAAGCCTTTTGTTTCAAAGGTGAAGGCGATTTTATGCTTGTTGAATATGACAGCAACACTGCCGGTTAGAATATCACTTAATACATCATTTATATTTGCCCTTTTTTTTACATCTGAAAAGTAAACAGTACCCTCATCAATGATACGGATGGCATCTGCTTCTGAGCTGCAGGCTTTAAATGGTTCTGCCTGCATCAATGGTTTTATCACATAATCGCTGGCTAGCTGGCTGTTAATCATTCCATCAATATAAAACACTGAAACCTCAATGTCTCTGTTGTTGTGTATAAAAAGCTGTCTATATATAAAGTCAGCGTTTGTACCCAATATAGATTGGATATTTGCTGAGTTTATCTCTAAGTTTTCATAATCAAAGGTTTCGTTGAAAATGACATCTCTTTCCTTTTTGCTCAGGCTTTTCTTAAGCATTTATACCTCCCATTACAACCATATTGTGCTATGTATTTTATAAATTAAGAATTAAATATTATAATGCCATAAATACCATAAATTAATGCTGATATAGAAATATAGATTAGTATTTTGTTAGAATCAATATTCTTCGACATTTTATTCGCAAAAGTGACAAATTTTGAAGATTTCCACATGAAATGGTATGATTGTTTAAAGAGAATGATTATAATATAACTAATTGATAAAAAGACATTTATGGATACGTATTCAACTAATCTTTAAATAATCGGGGGGGAAGTGTATATGCATCATATTTCAAATGTTGCTCTACTGGTCCAAACTAGCCATATGAGCAACAGAATCAATACAATTATCAAAGCAGAGAAGGGTTCTAGCCATGAAGCCCAGGACCCATTAAAGTTCCTTAATATGATCGAAGAGTTGGGGAATGACATCAATCTTGTAATAATTGACTTTGATATGGGTATCGAAGAAGGGTTTTCTATATTGAGCAAGGTGAAAATAAAGAATCCCAAAGTGCCTATCATCGTTCTGACATCTAATAATAAGAAAGAATTGTTCTTAAAAACCATAATGGCAGGGGTAGGGGATTTTATTCTGAAGCCCTTTGAAGATGACTTTCTGAAGGAACGGATTCAAGGATTCTTACGAAGAAAATCAGAAGAGCCAAATGAAGTGGCACATGTTATTTCAAAGAGTCTAGATGAGTATGTGAATAGTGAAATATCCAAAGCCAACAAAGGCAAGTATAGCTTTTCCGTATTAATGACTACATTCTTTAAGCCTCTTGATGAGGTAAGCTTAAGGCAGGAGAATGAATACAAACGCCTGTCTGTAGACTTACATAAGAGCTTGTCTGAGGTGATTTGGGTGACGGATGTATTGATACAATATGGAAACCAAAGCTTTATCGGAATATTTCCCTTCTGTGATATTGACAATGTAAACAAAATACACGATAAGATCGTGAACAAGTTTCATGAAGTGAAAAGCGCTGATATAAGATTGACAAATTATCATATCGCCAATGCATTTGCAACATATCCCACAGAAGGCAATGACTTTGTGGAAATTATGAGCAAGCTGACATCGAGAATGAAAGATGCAATCATTGAAATGAAGAATATGAAGAAACCTGTTTCAAAAGCTGATGAATAGAAACAAAACTAGCAGCACAACTATAACTCAAATCTTCTTTATTTGGTGCCAGGCACCAAATAAAGAAGATTTGGCAAGGATAAAATGAAATCTTCGGTTTGTGGTGCCTGGCACCAAAAACCGAAGATTTTGTTGTTAGTGGGTATGTGCGCCTTTTAAGGCTTGTAGTCTTGGGAATAGGATGTTGTTTTCCATGTGTATGTGGTGGAATAGGTCTGATTCAAGCTCGTATAGCTTTTGATAGGTTAAGCCGTAAGTCGTGCAGCCATCAGCGGGAGTTTGATATTGCTCAGTAATTCTTCGCAGCTCCTTTAACACATCTCCAGCACCAGTATGTTCCTCTTCTAATTCTGTAATGGTTCTTAACACTTTGTCTAGCAGCTCTGGAGACGGGTCTTTTTCATACTGCTTTATCTTGGGGAAAAGTACTTCCTCTTCTTTTATTAAATGCGCTTCTAGCTCAGTTCTAAGACTATTGAAAAGCTTGTGCACCTTGGCAAGCTCAACATGGTGCTCGCCGTGTACTCTAAGAATTTTTGAAACCAACTGTCCAAGAACAGGCAGCTCATTTTGCAAATAGGTATGATGCTTTTGCACAACATAATCTATTAATTGTGAATAGGATGCCGTTCTCCAGTCGATGTCAGAGGTATAACTATCTTTGAAGCTTTCGTATTCTTGATTCAGTCTATCCAGTACTGTGCTTTCGTTAAGGTTTTGCTCTTTTAATGCTTCAGCGATCGGTCTATGACCTCCGCAACAAAAATCGATGTTGTATTCCTTAAAGGTTTCAATCGCCTTTGGGAAATTGACTACGATGTTTCCTATTGTATCGACACCTGAAAATTTATTATTCATATATATCCCTCCAATATGCATTTGCAATATTAGGTTTTGCAATATGCTAAAATTAATTCTTATCTTATGTACTAATTATAAGCATAAACTTTACACTTTTATGTGATTTCAGTCACACCTTGAAGATTTATCCAAAAATAAAAATAAGAAGATCAAAATACGCTTCGCTCAGCATTCAAGGGTATAGTTTTCCAATCATTCGCAATACTAATATTGAAAATCTATAGGATTTATAATAACCGTAAGAAGATGAAAGGAGCTAAGTAATGGGAGAAACGATATTAGAGAAAACAGAAGGCCGTGTAAGCTATCACGATTCTGTTGAGGAAATGTTGGTAAGAATTAGAGAAGATGGAATGTCCAATGTATTTGACCGCTATGCACAGCAGGAAAAGATCCGATGTAAATTCTGTCTTCAAGGCTTAAGCTGTCAATTGTGCTCACATGGCCCATGCAGATGGAACCCAGAAAAAGGTGTTGACAAAGGTGTATGCGGTATTGGACCTGATGCCAATGCCATGAGAAAGCTATTGATCCAAAATACCCTAGGTGCAGGTACCTACAGCCATCATGCATATGAAGCTTTTAGAACCTTAAAGGCCACAGCAGAAGGCAAAACTCCATTCAAAATAAAAGATGAAAACAAACTAAAATGGATGTGTGAAAAGCTAGGGATAGATGCGAACCAGGACATCAACAAAATGGCGATACAACTGGCAGATCTATTAGAACGCCAGCAAAATATTGGAGTAGAAGAGCCAAATCTGATGGTTGAAGCCTTCGCACCAAAGAAAAGAAAAGAAGTTTGGAGAAAGCTAAATCTATATCCAGCTGGTACAGTTCATGAAGAACAAAATTGTGTGGCAAGCTGCTTGACCAATGTAGATGGAGACTATACATCTTTGGCTTTGAAGGCATTGAGATTAGGAATAGCAACGATTTATAACTCGCAAATAGGATTGGAAATGGTACAGGATATCATTTTTGGAACTCCTATGCCTCATGAAATCAATACAGACTTGGGAATATTCGATCCTGACTATATAAACATCGTATTTAATGGACATCAGCCTTGGGCTGGAGTAGCTACAATTCAGAAACTAAGAACTCCTGAATATCAGCAAAGAGCAAAGGATATTGGTGCAAAGGGCTTTAGAGTAGTCGGCTCCATAGAAACAGGTCAAGAGCTGGTGCAGAGATTCGAAATGGACGATGTATTTGTGGGCTTGATGGGCAACTGGCTGGCAATAGAACCTATGCTAGCTACTGGCGCAGTTGACGTAGTAGCTTACGATGAGAACTGTTCACCACCTGCAACAGATATGTATGCTGAAAAATATCAGGTAACACTGGTGGCTGTAAGCACAATTATAGGTGTGCCTGGCATACAAAAGATTCCATATGATCCTTCAGAAGTTGATAAAATGGCAGATAAGCTAATTGATTTGGGCTTGGAGAACTTCAAAAAGCGTCATGGAAAAATCAAACCAATGGTGCCAAAGAAAATACAAAAGGCAATAGCAGGCTTCTCTACTGAAGCTGTACTTGGTGCGCTTGGCAATAAACTAGATCCCTTAGTTGAAGTGATTGCAGCAGGAAAGCTAAAGGGTGTCGTAGCACTAGCCAACTGCTCAACCTTAAGAAATGGACCGCAAGACTGGAATACAGTAAATCTTACAAAAGAATTGATTAAGAAGGATATCTTAGTAGTAGCTGGAGGCTGCGGAAATCATGCGCTTGAAGTGGCTGGACTATGTAGTTTAGAAGCAGCTGATATGGCAGGAGAAGGCTTAAAGGCTGTGTGCAACCTACTTAAGATACCACCAGTTCTAAGCTTTGGTACTTGCACAGATACTGGAAGAATATCCATGCTGGTTACAGCTTTGGCTGACCATTTAAATGTCGATATTCCTGACCTCCCAATAGCAGTTACTGCACCAGAATGGATGGAGCAAAAGGCCACCATAGATGGAATATTCGCAGTAGCATATGGGGCATATACGCACTTGTCACCTACTCCATTCGTAAGTGGTGCACCATTGCTTGTTAAGCTTCTTACTGAAGATGTAGAAGGCTTGACTGGCGGCAAGGTTGCATTGGGTGATGACCCCGTAGAAGTTGCAAATAATATTGAAGCACATATCATTTCAAAACGTAAGAAGCTAGGCTTAAGCTAATATATAGAAAGGTTCAGTCAATAAATCATTTGACTGAACCTTTTTGCATAAATGTGATTCATATCATATTATTTTTTATTCCGCATCTTTATAATAAAAGCATAATAATAATATAGAGATTGCAGGAGTAAATGAAATGGCGAATATCAATGATTTAAAAAGACAGCATAAGGAAATATACGAAATTACCAGCTTTCTAAAGCTGAATATGGAAGAAAACAAGGTAAAGCAAGAAGCGGCAAAGCTATCTCAAAGTATCAATATATTAGCTGGTAAATTGAAAATGCACTTAATTGCTGAGGATGACTATTTGTATCCCAAGCTGCTAAAAGGAGCAGATTTCAAAGCAAAGGAAACAGCAGAGAAATTCATCAATGAAATGGGCAATCTGGCTCAAGTTTTTACTGAGTATAAAGGGAAGTATAATATTAGTCCAAGAATACTAGGGGATATTGACGGTTTCATAAAGGAAACGAAAATGATAGTTGATGCCTTAGAGAATAGAATGAACAGAGAAGACAGGGATTTGTACATATTGCTGTAGAGAATATAAATAGGGAAGAAATAGGTTTTCTTCCCTATTTATATTCTTTTATTTTACTTATCCAATAGAGTTGTTCTCTTATAAAATGTATAATTGTTGTTGATTTGCATCAATATAATTAGTATACTAATTATATTGATGCAAATAGTTAGCATACTAACTATTTTGATATTCAATGAAGGAGGTGTACCATGGAACACACAGATAATTTAGGATACCAAATAAACAAAGCAGCTAGAATGACGAAATGGGACTTAAATAATGCATTGTCTAAGTTTGGTATAACCTCAGCGCAATGGGGATTGATTCGAGACATCTGCAAAACAGAACAAATGTGCAATAGTGAAGAGGAACAGCTGCAAATGCTTACGCCAGCAGCGATCGCAGAAAGGCTGCATGCGGATAGACCCACAGTTTCTTGTATATTAGAAAAATTGGTCAATCAGGGTTGGACATATAGAGTTTCTAACCCAAAGGATAGACGATCTCAAATAATACTTTTGACGGACAAAGCAAAGGAATTGATACCTAGCCTAGAACATTTAAGCGAGGTTACATTGGAAAAGGCCACAAAGGGCTTTGAACAAAACGAAGTTGAGCAGCTTAAAAGGTATCTGGTCAGGGTGATTGACAACCTTAGTTCGTAAAACGGATGCAATGATAAAATAAATGTTTCATAACAAAATGGAGTTTGAAGGGAGAATAATCTTGGATCGATCAAAACAACTAGGTGAAGATAAAGTACTAAAGCTGCTGGTGAGGTTTTCAATTCCTGCCATAATAGGGATGTTGGTAAATGCCTTATACAACATTGTGGATAGAATTTTCATAGGCAATGGAGTAAGCACGGAGGCTTTGGCTGGAGTAGCTATCGGTTTCCCTATTATGCTGGTGTTAATGGCTTTTGCTATGCTAATAGGTATTGGGGCAAACTCATTGGTGGCAATCAGATTAGGGGAACAGAAAAAAGATGAGGCAGAGCTGATCATGGGCAATGCCTTGGTATTGCTTGTAGGAATTACAGCAGTTATTTCATTCTTTGGACTGATATTTCTAGATCCATTGCTAAGTATTTTTGGAGCCAGCGCAGTAGTGCTGCCATATGCGAGAGAATATCTTAGAATCATACTATTGGGTGCGGTTTTTCAATCTGTAGGTATGGGTATAAACAATTTTATCCGATCAGAGGGAAATCCGAAAATTGCAATGCTTACCATGCTTATCGGCGCATTGCTGAATACATTACTGGATCCATTGTTTATATTTGTTTTTGATATGGGTATTGCAGGGGCTGCCTATGCCACTATATTGTCACAAGCCGTATCAGCTGGGTGGGTGCTATATCATTTTATATATGGAAACAGTGTATTGAAGCTTCGCATTGGCAATTTTAAATTAAGGTTGGCCATTGTAGGCAAGATTTTTGCATTGGGAGCAGCACCCTTTATGATGCAATTTGCTGCCAGTATATTGCACGGCATCATGAATAAGAGCCTTGCAGTTTATGGCGGAGATGTAGCGGTATCTGGCATGAGTGCAGTAATGAGCATCACAATGCTGTTTTTGATGCCTATATTTGGTATAAACCAAGGGGTGCAGCCTATCATAGGCTATAACTATGGTGCACACAAATATGACCGAGTAAAAGAGGCCTTAAAGCTAGCCATCATAGCGGCTACCATAGTTGTTACTTTTGGCTTCATAATAACCAGGTTATTCGCAGTACAACTGATATCAATATTTAATGC
>JAQSYB010000270.1 GCA_029256365.1 Clostridia bacterium | reverse complement strand
ATTCTCAGGGATGTATGGCTTCCCATTCAGTCCATAGACATAATGCAAGCTAGAGGGATCTAAATCACATAATTCGCTTAGTAAGATACGAAGGATTCCTTTTCGCAAGCAGAACAATTCCTTCTGCGGTACCTTTTTTATTTCTTCATATTTTTTTCGCTCCTGCTTGGATAAGCATTGTTTTAAATGATTGATATACGGGAGGAACTCTCGTACATCAATTATCCAAGCACTGTAATGAGAATTGTCAACGATGTGCGAAGATAGCTTTTTATTTATCTCCATATAAAGACCTACTCCTAATACAGATTAAATTCTTTGTTTAGCTCCTCAACCACTTTTCCCATACCAATGGAGTTCAAAAATGACTGTCTATATTTTTCTACATTGTCTTGAAAGGATTTGTCATCCATTACCTGCTGTATTTTTTCACGCAGCTCCTGTACATGAATTCTTTTTTTATTATATAGCAGACCACATCCATATTTCTCAATAAACTCACCATTTCCTGCCTGTTCTGCAGTAGTAGGACATATGATCAGAGGTGTCCTATATAGCACCGCATCACTGATACTATTAAATCCACCATGGGAAATAAACACAGCAGAATGCTTTAATACATCTCGGAAATCCTCTTGACTTAAGTTGTTGTAAACCTCTACATTGGAAGGCAGCCTCTCTGTGTTGACTTTGTTTTTTGTATTCCCGCCAAAGGTAACGACAACTTTGCAGCCCAAATCCTTTGCTGCTTCTATGCAAGCATCCCAATGGGTATCGCTGTATAAAATCGTTCCAAGGCTAATTAGTATGGTATCCTTGTTCTCCGGTATGTCACAATTTTCAACATGGGCCGGACCAACAAATCTCACATTACTTGGATATTCAATACCAGTGGGGTGAAACTCTTTCGAGGTCATTACCATAGTAAACTTACCCTGGTGAGACATCATATTCATTGGCTGATCATATAGCATCCCATATTGTTTTTTGATTTTTTTCTGGATTGCAAGCATCTTGACTAAATATGGGAAATCCAAAAGAATAGATTTTGCTATATTTAGCTTGAAGGCTGGTGATTTTTGCACCGTTTGTGAGTCTCCCATAAAGCTAGTAAAAAAGTAGCAGTAAGGAATATTGTGATACCTCGTGGCAACCTTTCCCCACATAGCCAAGGAATCACATATGATCAGATCAGGCTTTTCCGTTTCCACTTCCTTTATAATATATGGCAGTACAATTTCAGTAAAAGCATAAAACACATAAAGCATTGCCAATAGCTTGCTATGCATATTGCTATCTCCTGACAGCCTATCATATAGCTCTCTAAAGCTGTCGGGATATTCTCGCAGCTCTATATTTTCTACATCCTTATATTTGTCGAAGTACTTGTGGAAGGTATAATATATCAGCTTCACATTTTGCTGAGAAAGCTCTTTATTAAAGCAAAATTGAGGATTGACATGTCCTGAAACCGGAAAACTAATAAAAAGTATCTTCTTCATGGACTTTATCTCCTTTTAAACATTCATATTAGCTGGCAATAATCTCATCAAGCAGCTCTTGATAATCATTTTTTACCTTTTGCACCAAGCCGCTGTTGTCATTGTATTTGATAAAGTATAGCGTTAGGGTATCCTTATATCTTGCTATACTAATTTGCGGGAAGCCGCATACCGGCGAACAGCCTACAAAGGATATGTTCTCTACAATATCACCAAAGGGCAGCAAGTGTTCATCGGTTATCCCTACATTGGTTGTTTGAATCGCCCGAATAGAGCCTTCTATGATAAATTTCCTTGCCCATTTGTTAAGCATTTTCCTCTGCTTTGCGATAGGAAATACACTGCTAAACATTGGCTCAACGATTACGCCTAGTCCAATTGGCTTTTCCTTCAGTCTCCTGAACTCCTTCTGCATTTTGGACAAGTCATTTACATGGTCTGACTTCACAGTAAATGAATCCATTACAGAATAATTTGAAATACTTAGATAATCCTTTTTGAAATAGCGTCTTAGATCAATTCCAAGAGCTATGCACACATTCTTTGAGGGTGTTTCCAAGGTTTGATTGTATTTAACCATTAGCTTAAACGTTAGATGCATTAATATATCGTTTAGGGTGTAATTGTAATCCTTATAATGCTCTCTTAGTTTATATAAGACCTCATCCTTAATCACAATTCTTTCGATTGTTTCATTGCTATTGCTATTAGAAGTAAATTCTCTAGGAAGCAACGGCTTCATAGAAGCTTTGTTGATCGGATCTAAAAACAACCCTGCAAAGCTGCTGGCCAATGCCTTTGTTACATCAATAATATTTAAGGAGCTTAACAGCACTGAAATCGCACGCTGGTTTTCACGAGGCTTAAGTGTCTGATTGTTCATGATCGCATGATAATGTTCTCCGATCAGCCTAACCAAGCGAAAACAGCCTCTGCCGTCAACCAAGGCATGATGGATGCAAAACACGACAACCTTTTTGTTGTTTGATTGATTGTAGAAAACCTTTACTTTAAAAGGGGGCTCCTTGGCTAAATTGATACGCTTATCTGTAAGTTGTAAAAAATGCAAATAAGCATTTTCATAAAAAGAGTCCTCTACTACTTCATAAGTTTTAATAATCTGGTTAATATCATAATCTTCAACAGGCATCCAGGTATCACGCCAGTATCCTTTGGTAATTATGCTAGCCATTAAGGGTACATCTTTTACTGCAGCTTCTATACTTGCATAGAAGGCTTCCATATTCAGATCTTTCATATCTGTGATAAGGTAAATGGTGTTGCTTCCTACCTTTCCATCAAACTCATCAAACATGCTTTCATTAAAATTGGCAACAACATTTTTACATTCCATACTCATTACCTGCCTATCAATATTTTTTTATAACCAAGGTGGCATTGTGTCCGCCAAATCCAAAGGAGTTAGACATTGCTGCTCGAACAGTCCTTTGTCTTGATCGATTTGGCACAAAATCCAGATCCAAATCAGGGTCAGGTACATTGTAATTGATTGTAGGAGTAACGATATCCTTATATACACTTAGTGTAGTGACGATGGCTTCAATTGCCCCCGCTGCTCCCAAGGTATGTCCAAGCATGGATTTTGAGGA